>CAILLX010000228.1 GCA_903835185.1 uncultured bacterium
AAGTGGCTTCAGTAATAAAATTACATGGCAGCCTGACGCGGCTGACTCGATCCAAATCAATGGCGGTGTTAGCATGAGCACTTCCACACTTGATTTAGTTGGTGACATCAATGTTGGAACTAATCAACTTATAGTTAATTCGTTCGGTGACCTCACCATTACTGGCGCTGGTACTCTCACTTGCAACTATGTATCACCTGGACCTGGTCCATTCTCCGGCATAACTTTTGGAAGTGGCTTCAGTAATAAAATCACATGGCAACCGACAGGATTGTTGGGCATTACTACCCATGGCAATCTGAGCTTCGGCACGTCCACGCTTGAACTAGCCGGCGACATCAACGCTGGTCCTGATCTGATTGCAATTAACACGAATGTTGCACAGGTTGATCTTACAATTACAGGCTCTGGCTCTTTGTCGGCGGGTGCTGGCGGTATAACTTTCGCCAGTGGTTCCAGCAATGCAATTAACTGGCAACCTACGGGACCGGGCATTAGTACCAGCGGCAATCTGATGTTCAACACTTCCACATTGAATGTGGATGGCAACATCAACGCTGCCACAGGTGGTATAGATGTGGTGACTCCATTTGGTATCTTAACCATTAACAACAATGGAATATTGAGTAGCGCAAGTCGCATTGGCTTGTCCGGTAGCAATGGGCTTACATTGAATAACAATGGCAGCATTTCCACCAGTGGTACTCAAATTACATTTAGTGGCGGATCTGGCAATGTTATCCTTGCCGGCACACCAACATCAGCAATCACTGCCTCCGGTACTCAATCATTTATCGGCATATTCACTGGGGGTAACATTGAGATCGATTCATCCTATTCTTTTGATGCCGGAGCAGGCGGAATGGTCATGCTGAATGCCCAGAATCTGTTTCATATTGTCGGGGTTGGCACAGTATTGTCTGTGGCTCACGGTAGCGGCAGCTTTCTAGGTATTGTTGCTTCAACCTTGACCATTGAGCCTGGCGCAAGAATAAGTAGCGATACTGTAGACAATCCTCAAATGCCCATGCCCGCAACATCTATATCGGCTGGTTCCGGTGGTCCGTTGACTGTAAATCTCAACAATGATGGTACCCATTTTGCCTCTATATCTGGTGCCGGCAGTATTAGTTTCAATAACCAAAATGGCGACATTATCCTGAACGACAACGGTAACATCTCCACCACCGGGTCTTTTATCTCTTTTACTGCCGGATCTCTGCCGCAGCCCCCACCCTGTCCAACGTGTGGCCCAATTCCTGGCAGCCCTGGTAGCGTCATTTTTAACGGCACTCCCCATTCCCCAATCACCGCGTCCGGCGTTCAAAGCGGTGATTCTGTCATGGTCTCAGCGTTGGGTTCCCTGATATTTAACTCCTCGTATTCGTTCATGACAAACAACAGTCATATCACCCTGAACGCTCAGGATTTTGACAGCGGACACCCTGGTTTGGTTCATATTGTCGGAGTTGGCACGGTATTGTCTTCTGCTCCTGGTAGCGGTGGCATGATTAATATACTCACTCCAACCTTGACCTTAGATGCTGGTGCCAGTATTCAGAGTGACACCGCGCACGGTGTTGCGGCTGAGCCTGTAATATACATTTCCGGACTTCCTAGTGGCGGCTCACTTACTGTTAACCTCCACAGCGACTTGGACCACAACGTCGCTTCTATCCTTAGTGCCGGCAACATTCTCTTTGTGGGTTACGGTGTGACTCTCCAAAACAATGGGGTCATTCAAACATCAGCCGTTAGCACAGGCAGTCCGACAATCATGTTTGTAGCGGCGCCCAGCCATGTGGGACAAAGTCTTCAATTGGTAGTCTCTGGGGTGGGATCGCTATCAGCGGAGACTATTCTTTTCTCAGGTTTAGCGGTGTCGGTAAGTCAAGGAAGTATCCACGGCAATGTCTTTGGTTCGGCTTATGGCGATGTCTATGGGCAGTCGGATTTCTCGGTGACTGTTAGCACTGGTGATCTAACTCTGCTAGCTCCTCCTTCTCAGCCACAGCCTCCTTTCTCTCCCTTCATCTCTGCTGACATTACAACAATGAATGGCAACATAGTCATAAGGGCATTGTCCGGAAATATTTATGTAACCGGGGTTGATTCGTTGCCACCTGGTTCCCAGCTACCTGCTCCAGCAATCATAGCTGGGTATAATCCATCATCTCCTGACGATCGCTCCTTTTATGCGACTAATAATGTCTTGCAACCCGGCGCACTGCAGTTTACCGGAGGCGTCTCTCTTTCAGCTCGCAACATTTATCTGGGGATTGGACAGTCATCGCATTATTATGCTTACGGTCCACTGGTCGCAAGTACTGGCGGCGATGTTCGCCTCAGTGCTACCTACAATATCTACACAGGTAGTTCAGGCTCGTCCAGCAATGCTACAAGTGTGTTTGCCATGGGTGGGGATGTGCTGTTTGTGGCGGGTACGCTAGTGAATATTGAGGGAACCGCATTCAAGGCTGTTTCGCAGTTGCTCCTGGGTAGTCCGGCTTATGCTGGCGGTGGTATCGGCATCTATGCTGGGACTCAAATGAATGTTGATACTCTCCAAGCCAAGCTCACACAGCTGCAAGGTCAGCGGGTATATCCCAGTACGATTGACTGGGATCAAAGCAATCCGAGCTGCGAGGGCTGCACGATCAATGTTTCAAACGGTGGTTATCTCCAGATAACTACAAATGTTGGTTATCTCAACAAGATATATGGAATTAACTTTGCTAACAATGGTGGTGTCACCTTTATTGATCCGCCAACAATAGCAGCCGTATATCTATATAGTGGGACCAGTTTCACGTCAACAGCGCCTGCTGTCTCGAACCCAGAGCCCGGTCCCACACCACCAACTCCTCCGTGCACGAACTGCCCACCACCACCTCCTCCGCCGTGCACGAACTGCCAACCAATAGTGGACGTGCCGCCCATACGAGGTGGCGATCCAATTGCGCTGTCTGTAGACAAGACGCCGCCGCGTGACCCGGCGAAGCCGATGCCGATGCCGTTAATAGAGGATTTCCAGATAGAGCAATATATTGTGGCTGGCAGTCCGTGCACGTTATATACATGTCCTTCGCTGCATGGTTCTCAGGTTCAAGGACAGACTGGAACTATCTTCTCAGCCAGGTCAGATAAGACATTGGTTTTGATTGGTGGGAGAATGCTGGCTGGTGCTGGCGAAAAAGGCTTAGAAGTTCAGTTGGGTTCTTCTAATCGGCACATCAAGTTAAAGGGAAAGACGATAGCTATAGTGGATGCTCAGACGCAGGCAGGGACAAGAGTGACAGTACTTTCCGGCGATGGACCTGATGCTGTATCTGTGGGAGTGGGTAAAGAGAATCTGTTTGCTTTGGGTACTGGCGAAGAAGTGTTGCTAGTGGATGAAGGCAATAATGAAGAGCTGATAGCGGCTGATGGAGTAGAGAGGCAGCCTTTAGGCGGTACCGTGACTAAGTTTGGGCTGACAATGCGGAAGGCGTCAGTTTCAGTAGATAAGCTAATTAGGAAAGAAACACTTCTCACATGTTGCTTTAGTGTTCCCGGAACAACCCCGCATACAGTGTGTCGTGACAGTTGGGTGTCAAAGAGGCTGCATCAGCAGTATGGAGACACTGAGGGACAAGCGATCAGTCAGACAACAGCGCCAGTTCGTAATGGACACCAGTTGCACACAAGCAGTCTATTTGATGGCGGCGGTGGTGTGAGCATTACGGGCTATTACGTGCAGCGCAGTTCTCTTGAGCCTGTTGCCTCCGGGCGTAGCATCATTGGTAGCAATGACCAGATTGAGTCCACTCGACTTGACGCCAGCGAGACTTGCTTGACAGCAGGGCAGTTGCTGCCCGTGGCATATGTTTCGGGTGCCGCACCAACTGGCCTGCATCTTGGGCAAGATGCTGAAGTGGTGAATGTCGGACCTGGGCATTACCGGCTGGTGAGAGGCACGATGCTTACTGCTGCCGACAAGAAGCTTACGATTGAAACGGAGCAGGGTACTGTGGTTGCCATGGCCGGTGCCGGTGTTGTAATTTCAGCCGTTAGCGGACTGACGCAGGTTTTGAATCTGGTGGATCGAGCCAAAGGGGACGTCAGCGTTATAACAAATGCGCGCTCGTACCAGCTGCCTCCTGGTGGGGCGGTGGGTATTGTAAAAGGAGCGAACAAGACGGAGGCAGTCAAGCTGGTCAATCAAGAGAAGCTGGCACGCAGGAGGATGCAGATTCTTGATGTCAACGCAAGCACACAGTTGGTCACTAACGACTTCTCAGTGCTTGATGCCTTGCAACGCATCTCCTTGTTGTCCAATTTGCGCAAATCGACAGCACCAGCTGATCAGCATCTGTTTTCCAGCATTATCAAGATGGCTGCGGCGCTGTCAATGACGACCGACAGAACTCACGGCTCATATTCAGTAACCGGCGGACAATAGAAGAAACTAAACTGCAAACAGCTTTACGCAGGATTGTATACATATTGAGCGCCGCCGGTGCTGAATTCCGACATGTTCTCAAGAAATATTAGTCTAGTTATTCTGCTCAGGTGGGGACAAGCAGTAAAATAGAAGGCGCCGCTATAGACGAAACTAATGGAAAAATTACTCGACAAAGCCAGGAAAGCAGTAGTTGGCTGTACGCCCAAGTCAGACAGCAGCTACGCCAGAGCAGTGAAAGCGCTGCTGGCAGTAGTTGTGGAGTTTCGGCAGTACATAAAGACAAATGCTCAGAGCGATCGTGGCTGTGCCCAAAGATTGGTACGTGAGCTTGACGAGCTGTTGAGTGGGCTGCCCAGCGCACGGCAGATTGCCCTTGATAAGTCGACGGCACACACGAGACGACTGGCAGAGTCCTATCTGGAGGCTGTGGAGCAACACTTAGTGGCAAGATCTGGCGAGTTGCAAGAGGCGAAGAGTCAAGAAGTCCCTGAGTGGGTTGCTAAGCAGCCGGTCTTATCTGAGGTGAAGCGGATAACTTCCGGACATTTGCCCAAGGGAGCCTACGTCCTTTTGTTCTGCCGTGGAGAAGAGAAGAGTTTAGAGCTGGTTACCCAGACTGCACAAGATGGAAGGGTATTTACCAGGTTTCGCCCGCTGGAGCTCAAGGATGATGCCAAGTTGCACCATGCTTTTAAGAACGAGCGCAAGATAATCGGAGCTGCAGTAATTGCTGCCCAGGAGCTGCTTGTAGTAGCAGGCACTGTTCCTGCGCCAGAGGAAGGGCAAGAACAGCTGCAATGCCTGCTGCACCTTTCCAATCAGGCAGCCAGCACACCAGTGCGAGAGTTCCTGGAACAGAATCCGGTACTTAAGGAGCTTCATAGACTGGCAAGCAGGCATAAACTACCTAAGCAGTCATATATCTTGCTTTATCAACTCAACGCGGAGAGCTCTGAATTGATTCTTGTAAGCAAGGCGGCGGCCGACAATCGTACTGTAACGCGCTTCTGGCCCAATGAATTTTCGGACAAGTATAAGCTATTTGACAGCTTCCGTGAAAAGCCGCCTCTCGCAGGCGCAGCTGTTATCCAGCATGGCAAGCTGCTTAATACGGTGGGAGAATTGCCACCACCGGCGGATGGGCAGACACAGGTGCAGGTGTTGTTGGAAGGCTCCAGTAAGGCTCTCGAGCAGCCGTTAATTGACTTCATTGCCGGACATGTTGTTCTCAAAGCTCTTTATGATTTAGCCAGGAGTGAATCTCATCCGCGCGATGCGTTTGTAATTCTTTTTGCGCAGAAAGAAGGCGGAACTCTCGAAGTTGTCTCCACGGCGGACAACACCAGACAAGTCAGAATTCCTCTGCTTGATTTTGTCCTGGCTAAAAGTGTGTATGAAAGATTTTCCAAGCATAGCGGAATATCAGGAGCCTCTGTCATTTGTGAAGATGAGAGTCAATCACGTAATTCCGGTGCCCAGGGTTCTGCCAATAAGAGAGATGCCGACTCAGATGCCCGCAAACGCCAACGCTTTGCTCCCGCCTCCAAACCGGTTGTTGTTGCTGCATTCGGGCGGACGCCTCTAAAAGCTGGACATCTGGCTACTTCAGAAACATGCCGACGGTTAGGGATTGAGTTCTAGCTCCGCGAGCGGCGGGAAGATGGTTGCTTCTTGGATGGCTGCTTCTTAGTGTGGCTTGATCTGGCAGCCTCGAGAATGGACTGAGCACGAGCTGTGAGTTTGTTCGCCTCAGGCAGTCGCTTGAGTTGGGTGAGTGTGCCGGCATATTGTTGCAGGATCGGCACCAGACGTGGATCTTTTGTACCATAATGTTTTTCGCCAAGCGTCAACCAGCGCTTAAAGATCGGCTCGGCAGCAGCCAACTGCCCCTGCTTTACCATTACTGCAGTTAGTTTAGGCAAGATTTGTTCCTGAGCAACACTGTTCTGTCCGGCGCTAGCCAGAGCGGTGCTATAACTGCGCTCAGATTTATCGTCTCGCCCTGAATCTTCGTAGAACTCACCTAGAGTTAGTTGACACTCCAGGGCGCGCTGGCAGCCGAGCATCTTAGCTTTGCCATAAATTGCTAAAGCTTCTTCGTACACAGGAATTGCTTCCATGGTGGCACCTTCACGCCTATACGCGTTGCCGAGATCAATTAACTTTGGTGCCAGTGGTAGTCCTGATATCCCTGCTTGTTTTTCTTTTTCAATCTCATCCAGGCAGGTGGAAGATCTGGGAAGGGCTTTAGCGGGTGCCTCCGGCTCTTTGGCCAGACATGGCTGCAGGCAACAAGTTGGTATGGACATGAGTGTAGCAATAGTCAATGAGAGCAATGTGCCGACCCTACTTGCCCTGGCAGTCCAAAGTCGAACCCACTGCTGCATTTACAATCATCTCCTTATCTGCCACCACTGTGATGGCTGACTCAGCTACTTTCCTGGCAAGGCTTTTCAAAAGACCGGTTGAGCCAGGCTGCTCTAAAACTTATAACCAATCATCCTCAAGAAATCTTGACGTTGTTTGATGCCTGCTTCATCTTCTACTCCGGCTGTTTTGATTCCGTCTATCACGCCAAGGATGCCACGTCCCTGATCGGTCTGAGCCACTATCACTTCAACTGGGTTAGCTGTGGCGCAGAACACCCGGCAAACTTCAGGAATCATTTTTATTGTATTGAGTATATTAACCGGGAAGTAGCCGTCGCCCAGGAAAAGGATAAAGCAATGTCCAGCTGACAGAGCCAGAGCATTTTTCTGCGCCAGCTCAATCAGCTCTTTGTCAGTACCACTCCAACGTACCAGCGCCGGAGCTGATGCTTCACAAAAAGCCAGCCCGAACTTGATACCAGGCACGGTGCTGACCAGTGCCTCGTGAATATCTTCTACTGTCTTTATAAAGTGGCTCTGCCCAAGGATGAAATTAATCGCTTCTGGCTTTTCTATTCTTACAGTTGTCAGTTGCATCTTCAGTCCCTCCACCAGTTCTTATTTTATGCGCAGACAGGTCGGTTTTCTGGAGGTTAAGTCAAACTTCCCTGGTCGAGCGCTTGAACTTAAATTCTCCGCCCTTTAAAATACTCAATGCACTGCTTGACATATTTGGCGTTGGCATGATCAGGTTGTAGCTGGAGAACTTGCTGATATTCCTTGATAGCTTCGCTATCTTTGCGCAAGTCTTTTAATGAGTCTGCCAGGGACAGATGTGCGTCAGGATTTTCTGGAGCGTACTTTACTGCCAGCCGTGCCTGCGTGCAAGCAGCATCAGCGCTCTTCTTCTCACGCAAGAGATGCACGAGCAGGATGCGCGCTTTGGCATCGTGTGGTTGAAGCTTAAGCGCGGCGGCAAACTCGCACTGGGCTTCGTCAAATTTCTTGGCTGCCTGCAAGCATAAGCCCAGCTTATAGTGACACTGCGCGTTGGCGCTGGTAAGTTTGAGCGCCTGGCGATAACTCCTCTCTGCATCAGGATAATTCCTGGCAGCAAAAAGGAGATCGGCCAGATTAATTCTGCTGTCTGGAGATCCGGGACGGCATTTCACAGCGACTTGAGCTTCGTTGATGGCCTCTGGCAATTTGCCGTTTGCCTGCAGGACCAGCGACAGATTGTTGTGATAATCTGCATTTCGCGGGTCAATCTCTACTGCGTGGCGAAACTCGCTTATTGCATCGCTTACCCGACCGCTTTTATACAAGGAGATGCCTTTCTCGGCATGAGATCTTGATTCGACTGTAGCGCCGCACGCAGCCCCTACAGCGCCTATAGTCAAAGAGGTTATGGCAGCTACAGCAGCAGTAAATAAGTTCATCCAATTAGTTCCGACAGTGTTGAATGTATCTTAGAGGCAGTCAGCTTCAATGAGCGTGTTTGGCCGCTGCTTGCGGAATCTGAGTACTATTGGACTCGCGCTCAGCTTCTTCATGTGCCAGCAGGAACCAGCGTGCTTCCTGTGCTGCCATACAGCCTGTACCGGCAGCAGTAATAGCCTGGCGGTACAGCGGGTCTTGCACGTCTCCGGCAGCATAGACACCGGCAATCTTAGTTTTGACCCCGTCTGTAATTAAATAGCCAGCTTCATCCAGGTCGAGCTGTCCTACAAACAGTTCTGTATTGGGCTGGTGACCGATGGCGACAAAGACGCCGTCTGCCGGCAAATCTTGCACCTCTCTTGTTCTTACATTGCGCACCCGGATTCCGCTCACAGAGCCTTGAGAGACATCGAGAATCTCTTCGACAACGGTGTTCAGGAGCCAGTGAATTTTCGGATTGCTGCGCGCACGCTCTACCATTATTTTGGAGGCTCGGAAAGAGTCACGGCGATGGATTATGGTTACTGATGATGCAAAGCTAGTAAGGAAGATTGATTCTTCCATGGCTGTATCACCGCCACCGACAACATAGACAGCCTTATCTTTAAAGAAGAAACCGTCACAGGTAGCGCAAGCTGAGACCCCATGTCCCATCAGCTTGCTTTCTGAATCCAGCCCGAGCAGTTGAGCTGAAGCTCCGGTACAGATAATGAGAGTATCAGTGAGTATCTCATTTGAGCTGGTCCTTACTACAAAAGGACGTTGCGACAGCTCGACCGACTCGGCATTATCATAGATAAACTGTGTTCCGAAGCGCTCAGCCTGTTTGAGCATCTCTTCCATCAATTGCGGACCTTGAATGCCGTTTGGGAAGCCGGGAAAGTTCTCGACATCTGATGTGATAGTCAGCTGTCCACCTGCTTGCAAGCCCTGGACAACAAGCGGTTCTAAATCTGCTCTGGCTGCATAAATAGCTGCGGTCAGTCCAGCTGACCCAGAACCTAATATCGTTACTTTCTTTCTTATCGTCATCTCCAACCTTTCCCAGGCGGGCTATACTCAGCTCACTGTCGAGCTGCTCCCCTGCGACTCGGCAGCGGGGAATCTATCAAATATTCTGCCAGAAACATACAGCATCATCAATTCTTCCATAATTTGGACGCTCCCATTACGGAATATTCAAAATTACTTAGGTTGTCGCCTGGAGAGTTTGCCAGATCGACCAGGATGCAAGCTCAATACTTTTGGTCTTAAGCCATATGGTAAGGAATGGCGCAGGCAGTCCAGCTCGCCTAACAATCGCTGGCTCTCTGCCTTTAGATTAGCTGATAGCTGAGGTAGCTGCTCGCTCTGGGCTGCTAGCAACATATCTAACCTTTGATAGTCGTTTAATCTTCCCAGAAGCTGTTGTGCCTTAACAAGTTGCAGATTAGTTAAGCCGAAAAACTCAGTCATGAGATATCGCCAGCGTTTAATCGCCAGGCGTAGCTGGTGCAGTTCAGCCGGGGTGGAAGCAGTGGACTCCAGCTCTTTGACGCGGGTCTCCTGCTGTGTTACTGCCAGATCAAGATGCTCATAAGTTGACAGCTTGCTGCCAGGCTCACTGATAGCCGAGCTTCTCAGCTTTTCATAACGCTTGATGAGATGGTTGAGAAGACGCATCACCAGCGCTCCTGTGTCAATCCGGCTGATGAATGCTTTGACTTCGCGCCTGGCTTGCCTTTGTTCTTTGGACCACTCCTCCAGGACAGTTTGCGGACAGCCTAGAGCTTGCCCCAGCTCTAAAGCAACATCCCAGTCACGCAGAGATCCAAGTGCCCTTAACAACTGGCGCAAAGGCTTGATGACTTTAGAGCGGATCTTTCTCGATTCCCAGCCGTCCTGCTTGAGGACTGCCCAGACTGAAAACCAGCGTCTGAGAGTAACTCGGGTGTCGTGCACTCGAGCGGCAGAAGGTTTAGAAGAGATTCCCTCCAACTCGATAGAGAGAGCGTCGCACAAAACTCTTGCACGCAGCTGTTGATATTCGAGCCAGGGAGTCTCGACAATATGTGGCGGCACACAGACCGGCAGGTGCGGCATCTGCTCTGTTTTGTCTGGCGCAGAACGCTCAATTGTGATTGCTGCCATGATGTAATCTTATACGCTCCTGGTCCGTCAATCTGTTTGTTTAACTGTTTCGCCCCATCATTAATAATGTGACATGCTATGACGTTGTCAGCAAGTACCGGTCAGATAGCCTTTATAGTGTTCTGGCAGGCTCTGTGCTGCTTGCCCTGAAATGAGACGTAATTTAATTGTTTGTGAGGAACAAAGACTGGGATCCCGGACTCTTACTATTCAGAAGTTTTGCCGACCCCGCGCACCGAGAACGAGCCCGCTTTCCCCTGCGGGCTCGTTCGTTTTGTGAATATTGGTGGTTGTCATACAATAATTGCGCTATAGCCAAATGGAGATGCAGGAGTTGAGTGTGACAGGCGGACAGGACAGCAGCGGACATGACTGTCATGGAGGCAAAGTGCGGGCGCTGGAGTTCTTCTCTGGAATTGGTGCTTTTGCTCAAACTGCTTGCGCCTTTAACATTGAAGTAGTAGCTGCTTTTGATCAAAGTGAATCTGCTAATGCAACTTACGCCTTAAACTACGGGTTGCAACCCTGTGCACGCAATCTCGACACAATTGCTGCTGGTGGGCTGCCTCACGCAGCTATCTGGTGGATGAGCCCGCCTTGCACTCCATTCTCAATAAGAGGAAAGAGGCTTGATGATTGCGATCCACGTGCAGCCTCTTTCCTGAATCTAATTGATATTGCCTCCAGGCGCCTGCCTGAAGCTATCATTGTGGAAAATGTTGCTGGCTTTGTCGGATCGCGAGTTAGTATTCGTTTCCTTGCTGTGTTGAAAGATTGTGGATACCAATTGCATGAGTTCGATCTGTGCCCGACAGCTTTTGGCGTACCAATGCGCAGACCGAGGCATTTTGTTGCAGCTGTGCGCGGGACTCGACGCT
The DNA here is from genome assembly GCA_903835185.1 of uncultured bacterium. Classification (GTDB taxonomy): domain Bacteria; phylum Cyanobacteriota; class Vampirovibrionia; order Obscuribacterales; family Obscuribacteraceae; genus CAILLX01. The sequence goes on from CAILLX010000228.1 coordinate 11,262, forward strand.
TGAATGTGCAAAGTTTTCCTGGAGCCGCCTGGCAGCCGCTGGCGCACTTTCTGGATACAGTTTATAATCCTGAACTGATAGTGGATGCTGCTGTAATGGAGCGTTATCAGCAAGGTTTTGACATAGTCGATCCAATCCACGACGACTCTTATCTCACCTGCTTCACAAGCGGTTACTGGCGCTGCCGGAAAGCAAGCGGCTCTTTAATCTCACTGCCTGGCGGCGGTGCCAGAAGAGTCTCACCTGACGAGATTGTACGCCTGCTCGGCTTTGCAGCTGATTTTACTTTTCCGGATAAACTCGACCTTCCCACCCGCTACAGGCTGGCTGGCAACTCAGTAGATGTTAGAGCTGTACGCTTTCTTCTCGAGTCCATCGGTTGCAAGGCTATGAGATGTTAGCTCTTGTTACTCTTCTTCCTTAGCTTTCTTTGCCTGGTTGACTTGTCGCAGTTCCTTGTACAGTTTTTGCAAATCTGGATCGACTAAGAGTCTCTTGAACAACTGATTGTTGAGCTCGAAGCCTCTCGGCTCAATTTTCCAATCGCCAGCAAATGGATTGCTAAGGAGAAACACTAATCCCAAATTACCTCCCAGTGTAATAGCTACGAAGCAGATGAGTACTCCATGCAAAACAGCTCCGCGGCGAACATACAGATAAGCAAAAGCAAGCACTATTGCAGAGCACATAAGCAGTAGTGGCATGAGTTGTCTGGTCCAATTACTGTGCAGAACTAATATGCGTTGTCGCCTGGAGTCCCCTATCTGCTGAACTGAACTTATTAGTGCCGAATGTAAATTGGACTCACCGTCGTTGGACGGACGAAAATTAGCTATTTCAACAACCATCTTGAAATAAGTCAACACGACTTTGTTTGACACTTGCCCATTTGCCATGGCAGGCCATTCATCGTCCACCACCTCGCTGGAATAATTCAAGAGAAGCTTGCGGAGCGCCTCTTGCGTGTCGGCAGGTAGTCCTGATGTCAATCGAAATATCTCGGCGACGCTCGAAGCTTCGCTATCTACGCTCCCCTCTAGAGCCTGGTAATGATCCAGTGCAGCTGCCACGAGCAACCCCAATAATATGGATACGAGTGTACCCACAATATTGAGCATGGCATCGAGAAATTGCTGGTGTCCTTCAAGATCAATCGGTTTGACTAAACGATTAACAATAAGGAACCCGACCACAGCAATTATTGCCGCACCAGCACTGAATGCAAAAACAGATGGAATACCGCCCATTGTTAAACTCCACTTGGCAGATATATTATGACTGGAATGACACCACGTTTACAAGCGCTGTGTGGTACGAGCTGACAAGCTAACCGCTTGGGATCAGCCAGTCCAGATAACCTGATGCAGCCTGTAATGCCTGACTAGGCGGTTGGATCAAGGACGACTTTGCCAAAGTGTCGACGCGCCTCCAGCAGTTCATGGGCTTTGGGCGCATCAGTTAAAGGAAACACTCTGTCTAAGACCGGTTTGAGAGTTCCGTCGTTAAAGAATGGCAGGAGGTCCATTAGCTCTCTTTTGGTACCCATCATCGATCCATAAATGCTTTGATGTTTCACAAACAGGCGATTAATATCGATCTCTGCTTTGGCACCAGTAGTAGCGCCACAAGTCACCAGTCTACCGCCCAGGGCGAGCGACGCCAGGCAGTCGGGTAAGACTGCAGGTCCTACGTGCTCGACAACTATGTCAACACCTGCTTTGTTAGTCAAACGTTTGACCTCTTCGGCAATCTTTTGTTTGCTGTGAATGATTACTTCATCAGCGCCCAGCTCGGTGGCAAGTTTGGCTTTGTCTTCGTTGCCTACTGTAGTTATCACTCGGCAGCGGAAAAGCTTAGCTATCTGGATAGCTGCTGTTCCCACCCCGCTGCCTCCAGCTATGACAAGCACTGTCTCATTCATCTTAATGCCAACTCGTGATACGAGCATGTGCCAGGCTGTCATAAAAACAAGCGGTATAGTGGCAGCCTGGTGAAAGCTGAGCGTTGCTGGCATAGGTAGACAGTTGACAGCAGGAACACAGACGTATTCAGCATAACCACCATCGCGTCCTGAGCCAAGTATGTGATAGTAGCGGCAGAGGTTTTCGGCACCGGCAATACACTGTTTACAAACGCCGCAAGCCAGACCTGGCGAGACAAGCACCGGGTCACCTTCATTTATATGTGTTACTCCATGCCCCTTTTCCACTACTTCTCCGGAGATGTCACAGCCGAGAATAAGCGGGAGCTTTATGCCAGGGATGCCTTTACGGCTCCACAGATCAAGATGGTTGAGCGCGCAGCCACGAACCTTAAGGAGGACTTCATGAGTTCCTGGCTTAGGTGTGTGAACTTCTTCGGCCTTAATTACGCTTGCCTGGCCATGCTCGCGCACAACCATTGCTTTCATTGTTGACTTCACAGGCGTTACCCTCCTAGTCTGCTGGTAATGCTGTTCAGGTTTCAGGTGCTGCTATTGTCCCATACTCAGTCCGCTGGCGATGAAGTGCCACTTTTACCTGGGAATCTGCCAGTTCGGAACTGTCATATTTTGGCAATGCGAAGATTAATGCTGTCTACAACGCTATAGACAGGCATACTCAGCTTAGGAAGCAGATTAGGGAAGATTACTTAACCCTTATCCGGTCACTAAGTCAAGGTGGCGGTATATACAGCCAATAGTTAAACAAATTTGTCCTGGTTGAACCAAATATCACCATCGTTCGTCCTGCATCATTAGATAGAATGGTTGTTCCTTGCCAACCCGAGAGCGATGACGACTGAAATAAGCTCAGCAGATTTACAGCTTGAGAGACTACCTCCACAGGCAGTTGATGCAGAACAGGCTGTTTTAGGTGCTTTACTAATAGCTGGTGACGGTATTGCTCGTGTGGCAGACATACTCAAACCGGACTATTTTTATCGCAAATCTCATCAGGTCGTTTTTGCCACTATGCTCGATCTTTTCGAGCGCAACGAGCCGATCGACATTGTGACTGTCTCGCAAGAGTTAAAGGATGACGGCAAGCTCGATAACGTTGGTGGAAGGCAGTATATTGCCGATCTGGCAATGTCAATTGCAACTACGGCTAATTTGGAGTATTACGCCAGGATTGTTCATGAGAAGTCGCTTCTGCGTAATTTGATAAAGGCCGGCACAGAGATTGTGTCAAGCTGCTACGAAGAGACAGACGCTGATTCAGCAGTTGATAAAGCAGAGCAGCTGATATTTGGTCTTGCCGAAAGGCGCGGACTGCAACAGCTGATGCACATTAAGAATATTGTTGGCGAATCGTTTGCGCGCATCGAGCAACGTTATGAAAATAGAGATGCTTTATCCGGAGTACCGTCCGGCTTTTATGATCTTGATGCCCTTACAGCCGGTTTTCAGTCTTCCGACCTCATTATCGTAGCTGCCAGACCATCGATGGGAAAGACAGCTCTGTGTCTGAATGTGGCTCAGTATGTGGCAGTTGAACACAAGCTGCCTGTTGCTCTATTCTCGCTGGAAATGTCGAAAGAGCAGCTTGTGCAGCGTATGTTGTGCTCGCAGGCTGAAATTGATGCAAACAGGTTAAGAACTGGATTCTTGCAAGCCAACGATTGGCAGAAGCTGGCGCGTGCAATGGGGCACCTTGGCGAAGCACCAATTTTTATTGATGATTCGGCAGTTGTGTCAGCTCTCGAGATACGAGCCAAATGCAGACGACTGAAAGCAGAGCATAAGTCGCTCGGGCTCATTATTGTCGACTATATCCAGCTCATGCAAGGTCGCAAGGCGACAGACAATCGGGTACAGGAAGTTTCAGAGATTTCGCGCAGCTTAAAGACTTTGGCTCGTGAGCTAAATGTGCCTGTAATTGCCCTTTCGCAGCTGTCACGAGCAGTTGAGTCACGGCAAAACAAGCGCCCCATGTTGTCAGACCTCAGAGAAAGCGGAAGCATAGAGCAAGATGCGGACATCGTAATGTTTATCTATCGCGATGAATACTACAACCCTGATACTGAACACCGCGGCGAGGCTGAGATTATCATAGCCAAACAAAGAAATGGTCCAACCGGTACAGTCGAGCTCTTGTATCAGGCCAGTATTACCCGCTTCTTAAACAAAGCGCGAGCGCAGTATGCTGGTGTTTCTTAACTATTTGACTGGCAGCCAGAGTATATTGTGACTCGAATGCCCGATTGTTGACTGTTTGTCAAACTGCATTTTGGTAAGGTCCAGAGTAGCTATGGTATCTGTAGATCCACTCGAGACGAGGAGTTGCTGTCCTCCTGGTGTCAAGCTAATGGCGTTAGGGAAATCTACATCAAGAGGCAGCTTAGCTTCAGCTATTTTGGCGCGAGTTTTGGTGTCATAGACGCCTATTGTGTTCTCTTTGGCTTGAGCTACATAAAGCTTGCTTTCGTCGCTTGATAATGCCAGTCCTGTCGGTCCTGTTCCTGTTGTAATGCTGCCTAATATTTTGCGGCTGGCAATTTCAAGAATGGAGACTGTATTGCTGCCGCGATTAGAGATATAGGCAGTAGAACTGTCTTGGGTGACAGCAATTGAGGTAGGAATATCGCCCACCTTAACAGTGCCGACAACGCTCTGGTTGAGTGTGGATAGGAAAGTGACCAGTCCAGAGGGTACATTGACAGCAATAACAAAGTTGCCGTTTGGTGTAACGACCAGCTGCCCTGGACCTGGAGAGACTTTGGTACGCATCAGTACCTTCTTTGTTGCAATTTCAATGATGGCAATATCGTTGCTGCCGCTTTCAGCAACATAAAGAAGACGTCCATTAGGCAGAGCAGCTATCCCGCGCGGGGCGCTATGCGCGGCAAGATCTATCTGACCGAGAAATTGACGTTTAACAGCGTCGAGCATTAAGACCCTATTCTTTGCTTGATCAGTAATATAAAGCAACCCCTCAGCCCAAGCCATACTGCAAGGGGTTCCTTCTGTAGGGAAGTCGGCAGTCTTGGTCAATGTGAGACCGTCAAGCAGAGTAATTATGCCTGTTCCTAGCGATGTCAATGCAAAGGAGCCAGGTCCGAGATTGCCTCTAGATACATGCTCTTTTACAATGTGACCGAAGTCAGGTGATGCGATACTGGCATCATTGGCTGTTTGAACTGCTGTATCACCTACCATGAGCTTAAACGATTGCGGGAGGAGGAAGTTTTCCGGAACAATCAAGTCGGAAGGGAAATGGCAGGCAGCAAGCTGTTTGCGCAGCTTTTCAGGCAGCTCGCCTGGCAAGATAACTGTGCAAGCTTTGCCCTTCTTCCGCACTTTCAAGTAGCACCAGCCATTGCTATACACCAGCACATCAGGATGCTCGCGATTAGGATAGCTGTTTTGCAGCTCTATTTTCACCCGCTTTTTATTTGCCGGGTTCCCAGGGATAACTAAAATGAAAAGGTCTCCACTATTTGTCTCAAACGCTCCGTCCATGCGGATTTTTGCTCCCGGGAACTCCAAGGCTACAAGATCAGACAGATCGCTGGTTAGCCTGGTTGCCTCAGCAGGCTGAGTAAGAAGGAGTGCGCAGAGTAATAGAACAAGACTCCATACCAGGTTGGCTCTGGCAGCAGCATGCTTAAGGTGCATCACCAGCATCCTTTGAGCCGAAAAGATCGGCTAGCTTGTCGATAATAGAAGAGCTGTCTTTAGCCGTCTGCTTTTGTGCAGCCTTCGCGCTTGATTCTTTGCTTGTCTGTTTGGCAGGCTCATTGCCTGCAGCTGCCGGTTTAGATAATGTCTCACCGGAGAGCTCAGCTAGTTTCTCAAGAAGCTTGCGCTCCTCGGCAGATAGTTTGACTGGTGTTTGTAATTGCAGGTGTATTACTTGATCGCCTCGGCGTGATTGGTTGTTCAGGTGTGGTACGCCTTGCTCACGCATTAATATGGTAGTCCCTGATTGAGTTCCAGCTGAGACTTTTATGAGCTTTTCACCATCTACAGTAGGTACGATAAGCTCTCCGCCTAGAGCAGCCATTGAGAAGCTGATCGGCTGCTTCAGATGAATTGTAGTCCCTTCTCTGATAAATACAGTGTGGTCAGAAACATGTATGACTACGTATACGTCTCCTGCCGGGCCATTGCGTTTGCCTTGATCGCCAGCGGACGGTATGCGCAGCCTTGCACCACTATCGATACCAGCGGGCACTTTCAGTTCGATCTCCCTGGTTTTGCGAATCTGTCCGCGTCCCTTGCAGTTGCTGCAGGATTTTTCTATGCGCGTACCTTCTCCATTGCAGTTTGGACAGGTCAGCACTTGAGTAAAGTGTCCGAGAAAAGTGGCAGCCGTCTGGCGAATCTGTCCGGCACCGGAGCAAGTGGAACACGTCACCGGTCCGGAGCCAGGAGCTGCACCGTTGCCGCTGCAAACAGTACAATCTTCAAGATGCTTGATAGAGATTTTCTTCTCTGCTCCAAAAACAGCTTCAAGAAATTCTAAATTCAGGTCGTACTTCAGATCTGCTCCACGCTCTGCACTGCTGCGCCTGAATGGTGACCTCTGTCCGCCACCAAAAAACTGACTGAAGATTTCACTTAAATCAGCAAAAGAACCGAGATCGACACCTTCAAAACCGCCGCCGCCGCCGCTCAAACCATCGTGGCCGTAGCGATCGTACAGCGATCGTTTCTGCTCGTCAGAGAGCACCTCATATGCTAAGGCAAGCTCTTTAAAGGCAGATTCATCACCACTGTCCATGTTGTCGGGATGTAAGTGTCTGGCTTTATTGCGAAAAGCCTTCTTGACCTGGTCTTGAGACGCATTGCGCTCTATACCCAGGACTTCATAAAAATCACGTTTAGACATCTTACAATTCACGTATCCTTGTGACTCCGAACTCTCCGAATAAATTTCACTGCCATAATCCTCTGCGGCAGGCAGTAGCCGACGCCTTAATGTCCTTGAGATTGAATCGGTCCCGATTCTCTCAGTTCAATCGGCTCCGGTCTTTCCTCATCTGCCTGAGCTCCGGCGGAACCAGCACGGCTTCTCAAATGAATAGCTTTGCCTAGATCAAGCAGTGAGAGGTCCAGTCCGGCAACGGCGCTACGTAAGGTGGCAGGATCTGGGTCTTTCGGCTGTAATGCGCTGCGCACAAGATCACAGGCATGGGTTACCCGATCGACATATGAGCGGTCCACACGGTCTCCGTAATTCTGCACAATGCGGTCTGACTCGGATACCATAGACTCGGCTTGAATCTTGGCTGATATCCGCTCCTTAAGATCACGATCTTCTTTGGCAAACTGCTCAGCTTCAGTCTGCATGCGCTCAATTTCATCAGGATTGAGTCCGGCGCTGCGATGAATTGTTACAGACTGCTTCTGTCCGGAGCCTGCATCGCGAGCGCTGACATGCACTATGCCGTCAGCATCAACATCGAACGTGACTTCAATCTTAGGGACTCCGTGGGTGGCTGGCGGAATGCCGGACAATTGAAACTTAGCCAGCGACTTGTTATGCCGCGCCAGTTCTCGTTCACCTTGCAGAACATGCACTTCAACTGAACTCTGTCTGTCTTCGGCTGTCGTGAAAGTCATTGTGCGGCTTGTGGGAATAGTTGTATTGCGTTCAATAATGCGAGTGAACAGCTCTCCGGCAGTCTCTATTCCTAGAGAAAGTGGTGTGACGTCAAGCAAAAGTACTTCGCGTACCTCGCCGGTCAAGATAGATCCTTGAATGGCAGCACCCAGAGCTACTGCTTCATCAGGATTGACAGCTTTGGAAGGCTCGCGACCAAAGAAGCGCCTAATCGAGTCTTGAACTGCCGGGATTCTAGTTGAGCCGCCGACAAGAATGATCTGCTCAATCTGATCAGGGCTGAGTCGCGCATCCTCCAGAGCAGCCTGTAGAGGTCCCATCGTAGCTTCCACCAGATGAGCAGTTAGGTCGTTGAATTTTGCCCTGGTTAGAGATGTCTCCAGATGCTTGGGACCGCTGGCGTCAGCAGTGAGAAAAGGAAGATGCACCTCACTGACAAGTGCTGTTGACAGCTCAATTTTGGTTCGTTCGGCTGTCTCTTTTAAACGCTGAATTGCCATAAGATCGTTAGACAGATCAATGCCTTCTTTCTTCTGGAACCCGGTCTTAAACCAATCTATGATGCACTGGTCAAAGTCGTCACCGCCCAGGCGGTTGTTACCGCAAGTTGCCTTGACTTCAAAAACACCGTCAGTGATCTCGAGAATACTGACATCAAATGTGCCACCACCTAGATCGAATACCAGAATAGTGGCGTGTTGTGACAGTTTGTTCAGCCCATAAGCCAGAGCGCTTGCCGTAGGTTCATTGATGATGCGCAAAACATCCAGCCCGGCAATCATGCCGGCATCCCTGGTTGCCTGGCGCTGAGCATCATTAAAGTAGGCTGGCGTAGTGACTACCGCCTTGGATACCTTTTCGCCAAGATAAGCCTCTGCATCTGCCTTAATCTTCTGCAAGACCATAGCCGATATCTGCTCCGGAGTATAAGCGACTCCATCAACAGTTACTCTATAGTTAGACCCCATCTCGCGCTTAATCGACTGTATGGTGCGTGCCGGATTGGTGACTGCCTGTCGCTTAGCGAGCTGTCCTACCAAGCGCTCTCCTGCTCTTGAAAATGCCACTACAGAAGGTGTTGTCCTGGCGCCTTCAGAATTCTCAATAATAACCGGCTTACCACCTTCCATAATTGCTACGCAAGAATAGGTGGTTCCCAGATCAATGCCGATTACTCGACCGTTATTCATTTGTTATTTCCAGCTCCATCTTGAGGGTGGTCAGGACTTAGAGGAAGGCTCAGCTCCTTGAATATTGTCCTCCAGGTCCTCAAATCCGCTTAAATCATAAACCTTCGGCTCATTGTTTTTGGGCGTGTCCTGATCGGCAGCGCTGAAAAGCTCAACTGCAGGGAGCACACCGCCGTTATTGGAAGCAACATTGACCAGCGCCGGGCGGATGACTTTATCGCCAAGTGTATAACCGCGGCGGAGCTCCTGCATAACTGCGCCATCAGGAAACTCGGTCGTTTCAATCTCTTGTACCGGCTCATGAAACCGAGGATCAAAATGTACTCCGACCACATTAAGCGCTTTGACGCCCACCTGCTCCAGGCAACGACGAACACGATTAAACACCAGATTGAGGCTTTCAATAAACTTCTCTGGGGGTACTGCTGTATGCAAGCTGGATTGTGCCCGATCCATGTCGTCTAGTGCCGGTAGCAATACTTCGACTGCCTTTTGTACTCCGGCTGCTAGAAACTCCTCTCTTTCACGGTCGATGCGCCGGCGGTAGTTGTCGAAATCTGCAGCCATGCGCTTGTAAAGAGATTCGGACTCAGCAGCTCGTTGCTCAGCCTGGGCTACCTGGGATACCAGACGCTGGCAGCTTGGGCAGGGACCTGTGCCAGTCTCCGTTGCGGCGCCTGAGGCGAGACCAGACTGGGATAGATCAGCCCCGGCATGCAGCGCACGGAAAAACGCCTTTGCCGCATCCATCCTGGAAGCATTTTCCTCCTGGTCAGAATCCTGCTCGCAGGCAGTTCCATTCTCATCTTCATTCAATTGCTTGGGTTCATCCATTACTATATCAGTCCTCAATGGCTCAAAAGTCCAACCAATTTAGCTTGCCTGGCCTTTTGGTCTAGTTACCAGCCTGGATTCTCGTCCAGACAGCGGTTGCGGCTATGACTTAGCCTGCCTGTGCTATCGTCCTTTCACCTAACAATTCTAGGTCAAATTCTAGCTAAATCGGCTTCAGCTTGATTTTTTATGAATAATGCCTGTCTCTTTTGGGGCTTCTTAATGAGCAGGCTGGCAGTCAGTCAGTAGTCAGGCGTAAGCCAGCAGTGAGTTTTGGGCGACATGTAATGTCATATTGACTGGAGTTTCAGATAAAATAACGCATGAGGTGGAGCCGACATTATGTATTACAACCTTAACGCCAGTCTTGCTATTTATGCCGAGGGCGAGTTTGGCAAGGGACAATCTAAGACAGCTGAAGGGGTAATCCGCTATGGAGTTAATCCAGTTGTTGCTGTCATTGACAGCAGCCAAAGTGGCAAGACAGTGGTCGACGTCACTGGAATTCCTTGCCAGGCTCCTATTGTCGGTTCTGTTGCCGAGGCTGTTTTGCTCCGACCTGATGCTTTGCTCCTTGGCACCGCCTGGATTGAGGGACGCATGCCTGCATCCTGGAAACCGGATATTATCCTGGCTCTGCAAAATGGACTTGATGTTATCAACGGGCTTCATGACTTCTTGACAGATGATCCTGACCTGGTGCGGTGTGCGAGTCAATACAATTGTCAGCTGGTTGATGTTCGACGTTCGCCTGGACAGCTGCCTGTTGCTACTGGTCGGGCACGAACAGTGCGTTCTAGCATCTGCTTAACAGTCGGCACTGATGGAAGTGTTGGGAAGATGACAACTTCTCTGGAGTTGCACGCCCTGTCCTGCCGTCGCGGCTTGAGCTCTAAATTTGTTGCCACCGGGCAGACAGGCATCATGATAGCTGGTGAAGGCATTTCAATCGACAGAGTAATAGGCGACTTCATGGCCGGGGCAACAGAGCTTCTAGTGATGAATGTCGCGGACAAGTGCGACTATATTTTTGTTGAAGGGCAAGGCTCGCTCATTCACCCTGGCTGGTCAGGTGTCAGCCTGGCCATACTGCATGGTGCTTGTCCTCACTCAATGATCCTCTGTCATACCGCAGGCAGGACATCTGTTGGCAAGAATAAATTGCCGTTTGCTATTCCTAAACTTTCTAAACTTATTCAGCTTCATGAGACTATGGCTGCTATTGTGCGTCCGGCTAATGTGATTGGAATCTCCTTAAACACGCGTTCGCTGTCCGTTGAAGAGGCCAGGCAAGCTGTGCAAATTGCCCAGGAAGAGACAGGTCTGCCAGCTACCGATCCGGTACGTTTTGGTGTAGACAATCTCCTGGATGCTGTCATATCCACACAGGAGGCATTAGCGTGAGTTCAATCAGGTTACACTTTGAGCCTTTGCTTTTGCAAACGGCTCATCCTTTTGGCATCTCTTACGGTACTTCGACCAAGACACACAATATTCTGGTCAAGCTGCACTATGAAGAGTGGGAAGCTTTAGGCGAGGCAGCCCCAGCTAATTATCATAATGAGAGCCCTGCTACTGTTTCTGCAGTACTTTCACAATGGCAGGATGAAGAGATACTGGGAGATGATCCTTTTGCTATTGCTGAGATTAGCAAGCGACTTGACAATTCAATTGCCGGCAACGCTTCTGCTAAGGCTGCAATTGAAATGGCTTTGTGGGATCTTGCAGGCAAAATTACTGATCAACCAGTTTTTCGCTTGCTTGGACTGGCAGGCTTGTCCACTCCAATGACTGATTTCACCATAGGCATAGACAGTCTTGATATGGTGGAGCAGAAGACTATCGAGGCTGTAGAAGCCGGATATAAGATTTTGAAAGTAAAGCAAGGCACTAGCTATGATCGCGAGATTATTAAGCGGGTGCGCAAATATGCTGCTCACCTGCCTTTGCGAGTAGATGCTAACGGAGCCTGGACACCAAAACAAGCTATTGAGATGTCGCATTTCCTGGCAGAAAATGGGGTGCAGTTTATTGAGCAGCCGTTGCCTAAATATGCCGATGTTGCAGATTTCCGTTTTCTACGTGAGAGATCGCCGTTGCCTATCTATGCCGATGAAAGTGTCTGTCGGTCCGGCGATGTAGCTCGTCTGGCTGGAGCAATAGATGGCGTAGTGGTGAAATTATGTAAAACTGGCGGATTGCTTGAAGCTCTCAAAGTAATTCATACTGCTCGTGCCCACTCAATGCAGATCATGTTTGGATGCATGATTGAATCGTCAATAGGAGTAACAGCAGCAGCACATCTATCCGCACTTGTCGATCATCTTGATCTCGATGGTGCGTTACTTCTGGCTCAAGATCCATTTGCTGGTGTTGAATACAAGGATGGTTACTTGCATATTCCCAGCCGTCCAGGGTTGGGTGTGGTTGCTCGTTGACAAGGAGAAATGGGTTCTTTTAGCGCAGATGTCTCTCCTGGCAGTGCTTTATATAGGCTCTCTTTCTGGAACCAGCCTAGGCGTCACATCTCTGGGCAGCTTCCTGTGCGATCAGGCGCTGGCGTGAAGCGTAGAGATCATTCTCGGACTCACAGATGATCTGTTCGAGATAATCAATTGAAACACGCCGCCTGGAAGCAATTTCAGCTCTCCTCTTGAGCATCCTGGGCAGGAGCTTCAAAGCTCTGAACGATCCCTCCAGCCAGGGGAAAATCTGTCTGCCGGCGACGATGACGACAGCAAAGTAATAGAGCTGCCAGTAGATAATCTGCGGCAGGAATTTGAAGAGCAGCGGGGTGGGAATGTTCTTTACGATGGTATTCCAGTTGTTCTGGGCCGAAAGGCGTACTACGAGAGGATGGTAGCCACTACCTGTGGTGCCGCAACCGAGATGATAGATGATTGCTTCAGGTACATAAAAGCATTTGTAGCCGGCGCTTTGTGCTCTCAGACCGATATCAACATCTTCAAGATAAGCAAAATAATCCTCATCGAACAAGCCGACGTCGTCAAATAAGGCTTTGCGATACAGAGCGGCACCACCGCAGGCTCCTAAGATATATCGAGGCGTATCGAACTGTCCGCAATCTATCTCACGGTGCCCTATCCGTCCTGGCAGTCCACCACGGCGATAACCATCGCCTGCGCCGTCAAGCAGTTTGGGATTATCGTAAGCAAGCATCTTGCAGCCGCAACTTCCCGCTTCAGGATGCTCAACCAGTGCTGCTACCAGATGGGATAACCAGTCAGGAGCCGCGACAGTATCGTTGTTGACCAGCGCTATATACTGCCCCTGCGCCTCGCGAATGCCGCTGTTTACGGCTGGAGCAAAGCCTGTATTGACCTGAAATGTAACCAGACGCACCCAGCTGTAATTCTCTTTGAGGAACTCGACCGATCCGTCTGCCGATCCATTGTCGACAATTATTACCTCAAGATTGGTATAGGTCTGCTGTTGAAGCGAATCGAGACAGCCGGCAAGAAACCTCTTGCCGTTCCAGTTGGGTATAATGACGCTGACCAGCCCTGCTTTAACCATGACCTCGTGTCTGCCCTGCTCAGTCAAGATATAATAAACGCTTCCTACGTTATGGAGAAGGATAACCTTGCCGGCGGCAGAGCGCAAGATACTCTTTGTCACTCTTGAGCCCATCTCTCACCAGATGGCTGGGCCCGCTATCCGTGCCGTAGAGCTGGCACGCCAGTTGTCAGACGAATGTCGTGTCACTGTCTTTTCACCTTGCCGGTCGGAGCTGGAGCCGGATGCTTTAGGCTGTGTGCAGCTGGCGGCGGGGTTAAGCAAGACACAGTTGTATAAGCTGGCAAACAGTTGTGACATTATTTATGTTCAAGCAAATGCCTTGAAGCCATATCCTGAGCTGGCTCGCCTAGGCAAGTATCTGATAGTTGATCTGTACGATCCATACCTCCTTTCCCTTCTTGCTCAATATGCTGATGATCCGCACTCATCATCAGCAAGTTATCGCTTAATGCATCAGGTGCTGGAGAAGCACATGGTGCTTGCCGACTTCTCCATCTGCGCCTCCCAACGGCAGCGTGACTACTGGCTTGGCCGCTACTGCGCCATCGGACGCCTTACACCGGAGCTTTACAAGTTCGATCCAACTTTTCGCAAATTGCTGGATGTGGTGCCGTTTGGCTTACCGGGTGATGCTCCTGTAAAGAATGGTCCTGGTATAAAGGGGGTTGTCCCTGGTATCGCCACTGATGATCAAGTTCTTTTGTGGGGCGGCGGAATCTGGCAGTGGTTTGATCCTTTAACTGTCATTGAGGCTGTGGCACAGCTATCCAAAACACGTGCTAATCTGAAGCTCTTTTTTATGGGCTGGAAGTCGCCTAATCCGCAGGTTCCGCTCATGGAGATGGCTTTGCAAGCCAAGCAGCTGGCCGAGCGCCTCGGAGTGCTTAACACTAATGTGATCTTTCATGAATCGTGGGTACCTTATGACCAACGGGTCAACTACCTGCTTGGAGCTGATATCGCTGTTTCAGCACATTTCGATCTGCCAGAGACACGGTTTGCTTTCAGAACGCGTATTCTCGACTATCTTTGGGCTGGTTTGCCAATCATCACCACAGGTGGTGACCAGCTTGCTGAAATGATTAGCGCGCGTGGAGCCGGTCTTTCTCTTCCTTACGGTGATGTTAGTGCCTGGGTCTCCGCCATTGAGAGCATTGTAAACAGTAAGGTGTTGTCAGACCAGCTGCGTAGCGGATCTCGGGCGCTTTCTAAGGAATTTACGTGGGAGATAGCTTGCAAGCCTATCAAAGAGTTTTGCCGTCACCCGCACCATCTTCCCATGTACAGGCGCGTGCGCATGCCAACACTTGCCGAGCGTGCCCGTGCCGTCTATGAGCGGGGTGGAGCCGGCATGGTGGCAAAGCGAACGCAAGAGCTGCTGCGCGATCTCTTACGACGGTGAGAGCTGGCTGGCTTTTTTCTTCGCTTTCTGTGCTTTTTGTAGTTCGTCTTTGGCTGCTTGATTGTTTGGATTGAGGTAGATTGCCTGACGTAACTGATCTATGGCAGTGTTGAACTGTTGCAGTTCAAGGAAAAGTCGTCCCAGGTGGTAATGAACTGAGTCGTCGTACGGATTGAGCTCCAGCGCTTTACCCAACTCTTTCAAGGCATCGTTTAAACGCTTGTCCTCCAGATAGATGACACCGAGATTGTCACGAGCTTCGTAAAACTGGGGATCAAGCTCAAGAGCTGTCTTAAATTCATGGAGAGCCTTTGCTCTGTCCTTATGTTCCAGTCCGATTAGTCCTAACTTGCTGTGCACAGCTGCGTTTTCTGGGTTGAGTTCCAGGCATTTGTTGTAATATTCCACTGCCTTATCGAAATCGCCTTTTGTCTGATAAGTCAAACCAATCTGGTAGATGGCATCGGCAAACTTAGGTTCAAGCTCCAGAACTTTCTGATACTCACTGAGAGCTTCATCAGTTTCTTTTAACTGGCTGTAAACAAAAGCCAGGTTGTAATGTGCTTCGGTAAACTTAGGCTTGAGCTTGAGTGCTTCTATGTACTCCTTCTCGGACAGGTCGTACTTTCTAAGCTGCTGGTAGCAAAATGCCAGGTTGTTATGTGCTTCTGCATAAGTCGGGTCGAGGTCTACAGCCTTTTCATACTCCAGTTGAGCCTGGTTCCACAAATTCTGCTTCTGATAACAAAAGCCGATCCAGTTTAAGACGACTACATTATTAAGATCAAGTGCCAGAGACATCCGGAATTCGGTCACTGCTTGCTCATACTTGCCCTGATTAAAAAGATCAGTGGCTTTGTTCATATGTTCTTCAAATGTTCCGGTAGGTTGTGCCGGTGTGCTTTTCGCATTCGTGTCCTGTTTAGCTGCTGGCGCTTGTGCCGCTGTGCCAGCTTGACCTGGCAGAGCAACAGACTCAGTTGATGCTGTTGACGATGGTGCCGCTGTGCTTGCTCCATGCGGTAGTTCAACCGCTCCTTCTTGCCTGGATGGGTTAGTGGTGCTGGCTACATGTGCGGGTGTGGCAGAATGTGCAATTGCATCTGTCGATGCAACCGGCGTGCTCCAAAGGTGTAGGGGCGCGTTGGGACGCGCCCGTTGGGCGGCTGGCGAGCCGCCCCTACAGTTATCCAAAGGGCTCTGGTCAACACTGTTGACCAGAGCGCCTACTGATGGTGGTGGGACTAATACTGCTGCTGCGGCGTTGTCAGGTGGGGAGAGTAAGGGAATGCACAACATAGCAATAAGAAAGAAGCGCCGACTGCCACGCGTCGAGTAATTCGCAGGAGTGTAAAGTCTAAAGTGGAATGGACAAGTTATGATCTGTTGCTCCAGTTCCGGACTTTGCCTTTTAGGGGAGTCGTCTTTGCCTTGTGTCATACTGCTCATAAAAACCGTTACCTGAGACCTCACAATATTGCCGCTTAATCATAATAGAACAGAATTGCCAGGTGTACTGGTGTCGAATAATGTTAGCCAGGTCATGAGATTGCCAGCAAAGTCAAAAGAGGCGCTATAGCGGGCGAGAGACAGTTAGGAACTGTCTCTCGAATTCCGTGCCTAATCGCAGTAAAATGCACAAGATTGATGTCGAAAACGAGGAAGGGAAGAGATCTCGTAACTATTTCAATGTTAGCGCCGGTGCTCAGACGAATGTAAGATAAGGAAAACAACTGCAGGAGTAGCAATGTTAGAAGGCAAAAAACTGGGAGTCATTGGTGTTGGCAAGCTGGGTGAGGCCCTTATATCCGGGCTTCTCAAGCGGAGCACGCTTAAGGCTAAGAACATTGAAGGCAGCGTCGCGCATGAAAGCTCAGTCGAGCGAGTTGTCGAACGTCTGGGTATTACAGCATTCACTGACAACAAGAGAGTTGTATTAGGAAAAGATATTGTCATTCTGGCAGTCAAACCGCAAAACATGGATAAAGTGTTGCGCGAGATTGCACCGGTACTTACGCCGGAGCAGCTGGTCATCACTGTAGCTGCCTCCGTGACAACAAGATATGTTGAAGAGCGCATCGAGCAAGATATTGCTGTTGTGCGAGCTATGCCAAACACACCTGCAGTTATTAATGCTGGTATGACTGGACTGTGTACCGGTTTGCACGTAAAGCCAGAACATATACAAACAGCTGAGGCTGTTTTCCGCTGTGTTGGTGAGACAGTGTTTGTGGACGAGTCTCTGATGGATGGAGTAACTGCCCTGTCTGCCAGCGGTCCAGCCTATCTTTATGTGATTATAGAATCGCTGGCTGAAGCCGGAGTGAAGTTGGGCATTCCACGCGATATCTCAACGATTCTGGCAGCGTGTTGAGTCACGTAAGAATCTAACTCTAAGACAACCGTTACCTCATTTAATATCTTACCATTAGTGGTACCGCATGAAGTATCACGATGTTTTGTTTCTCGACTTGCAACTCATATTCTCGACACTGTCTGCTTCGCTAGGATCAATCCTGACGTACTTCCCGAATGCAGCCCGAGCAATGATTCGGTCTCGTTTCCAGAAATGCCGCAGGGCGGAATTCACGAAATGTATCGAGCCAAATTGGTAGAAGTCCTTGGCTTCAACTGGTGTCCCACGAGGCAACGACAGAATGATCTCAAAGATCTTGGCAGTGGGGGTGTCTTGCGGCCGGCGGTGAAACCTGCTCTTTCTCTTTGCTCGTTGTGGAATGGACTTGGCCGCACTCACTGGAGCTGTTCTAGATGGTTCGCTACCGTTCTTTCCCACAGCAAAGGTCCATAGTTTCGCTTGTAACTTTGCCATGTCGGACAGTAATGCAACCGGATCCAGCGTAGTGAACTGAGTCTTCAGCTGTTTCTGCAGCTTGTTCGAGATAGTGCGAGATTCCAAGAGCCTTTCAAGTGGAGTGCGGGCTTCGTCATAGCGTTTGGTTACTTTGGCTCCATCTCTGCTTTTGCTTATGAGTTTCATGGAGGGCTGGAAGAAGTTGATGTATAGACGTGCTATCCCGTACAAGTCAGCCAGGCATTCACGGGCAGCGTTTCCCTCGAAGCGATCGTATCCGACCAGACGACGAACAACCGATCCGTTCTTCTCCTCGACATGAGCCTGGTCGTTTTTGCGATAGGCGCGTGACCGTGTAAACGTGATGCTGCGAGCGTTACACCAAGCCACCATCCCGTAATTGAGGAACTCGGAGCCGTTGTCTGTATCAAGTCCAAGTACGCGAAAGGGCAGCACCGTAACCGCTTCATCCAAAGCGGTCCTAACAAGATCCTCGCTCTTGCACAAGAGCGCCGCTAACTCCGTCCAGCCTGTCGCTACATCCGTCATAGTGAGCGTATTCACAAACTTTCCGCTCGTAGTCTCGCCGCAATGCGCCACAAGATCGATCTCGAGAAAACCGACCTCCTGGTCGTCCCACTTGGTAAAAGTCTTCACGGCCACCTGCTTTCTCAGCAGACTGCCCGGACGGGTGAGGCTTCGTCCCATGCCTATCTTCCTCCGCTCCACCCTCAGCAGACGGTCGGCCGTGGACACACTCATGCGGAGCAGCCTTTCCCGAACTGCCTGCTCAAGCCGAAAGTGCCCAAAGCGCTCCATAGATTCGAGCAGACTCGGCAGGAACGGTATGAGTCGTTTGGGACAAATCGGAACCTGTCAACGATTTTGAGACAACATTAAACGGTAATTAAAGAAGGCTTGGCTACGTTTTGGCATAGAGAGGGTTCGGTGCTGATGGCACCGTTCCGGTCTGTCAGCAGTGCAGCTGGCGCTGCATCAGCTTCCAGA
>CAILLX010000229.1 GCA_903835185.1 uncultured bacterium
CTAGCAGCCTAAATCATCTGTTAAGCCATTGTCTCGACCGTTATCCTGGAATATACTTGCAACCTATTTTCATGAGACCGATCTTTCCAGCCGGCAGAGATATTCCGTTCAACACGGGCAGAGATACGCTGTGCGTAACATTCAAGGTCATTATCTCAACAAAATTTGAAGTGGGCTGAACGTTCGTAATCTCATCTGGGACGGACTTGCAAGAGTCCATTAGGCAGCTCCACATATTTGTATAATCCACCATTTCGATCACCCGAGTCACCAGATAGCATATCGGCAATAACGGTACACGGCAGGTCGTGTGCAAGCTGAAGCGGCGAGACATCTACAACCTGCACCGGTAGGTCTGCTGGCAAGCGCTCCATAGAACGCCCGACTCTGTCGCCATGAAGAACCGGGGACGCGAGCAAGCGGAGAAAGTGGGACAAATTGATTACTGGATCCTGACTATCTATATAAATAAACATCTTGCGCGCACGATTAGCAATTCTGGCAATGTGGCTACGGAAGGCAATCGAGTCAAGATCCGCCCTGGCAAATACAACCTGCTCAAAAATCTTGCCAATCTCTTCTGCTCTATGCTGCAAAAGAAAATTGTCTATAAGAATATTGCCCATACTGAGCCCAACAATTGTGATCCTCTCCTGTGGAAACTCACGCGCAACAGCCAGCAAGAAAGAGTTAAAACGCTCCTGGCTTCGAGGACAAGCCAGCAGCGAGCCTGAGTAGCTGGCAAACGGACTTCCCCAGTCATAAAACACCACTGGTGCCTTAACCTGCTGGCACAACTGGCGGGACTCTCGCACTGCTTCTCTGAAGCTGATGCAACAACCGTGAACGAATATGACCAGATCGCCACGGGCATTCCGGTCGACAGAACAATGAAGATCTTGCGCCAGCTCCTCAAAGTCGAGATATGTTCGTTCCGAAGGTCTAGAAGCCTCAATGCTGACTACTGTCTTGTCATCATTTGCCTGGGCTAAATCAATGGCGCCATATGTAAGGCGGTCCACAGGCTCATTTGCTTGTCCGGCAAAATCCAGAGTTTCTTTTCCGGGACGTGGCTCTCTATCAGTCGCAAAAAACAGGCGCTCAGCGGGAGCCGCCGCCACTGACGACACTGTGGTTTCAGCCGACCAGGCAATGCCGGAGTAGCACAATAAGCTCAGAAAGAGCGCAAACGCAATTCGCATATGTCACCGTATTAACAACGATATCATTCTAAAACGCGGTCAAACCAAGACGTCACCGAACCAACACTTCCGCAACTGTACATTAAACAGATTCCATCCTCACTTGATGTTTCCTCATCTCCCTTGCCCTCAAAGATACAGATTTGGAAGAGCTGATCATCGGAATGACTGAGAACCTTGCATACTTATATCAACGATTTAGCGTGATACCAAATACAGGTCGCTATTATTTTTTGTCTCGCAGCCAGCCCCCATTTTTTGCGAAACTAATCTGGCTGTCTTTTGAGATTATCTATAGAAGCGATAAATCGAAGGCAGAACATTTCCTTTGCCGCATGATGCAGCTTGCAAAACATGAACATGACAATGTCTGGATGACTATTCACCAGCCACATCAAAGGCTGAGAGACCAAGAGCACCAAACCCTCCTTATGCAGTAGTCTGGCTGATCCAACACCACAGTCAATTCGCAGCAGGAATTCCTCAATTACCATTTAATGTTGTCTCAAAATCATTGACATGTCCCGTCGCTGGTGTCTACACAGAGGTCATTGACATCCGCGTGCCTTTCCAGCGGCTCTTCATATGCATCAGGGCTCAGCTGCCGGTGGACTTGAGATCGCTGTGATATGCTGCCCCTGGCTTAACTTGCATTATAATCGCAGCGTTCTTGATGATCTTCTTGATGACCTGTTGGTCCGTTGCTTGCTTTGACACCCTCATTTCGCGTAAGGGTTGCACTGTTGCCACTGCTGATGGAATTGAGAACTCGGAAGTGAACATGCTGACTGTGTTGCCATTGCCGTGGTGTCGGGCGTTCCGATAAGCAACCGAGCGGATTTGCTCGCCCACTTCTTCAAAGCTGTGCACACGGCTGCTTGAAAGAACCAGCAAAGATCCTGGTCCGTTCAGCTTGGAAGTCGTATTACCGGCGACAATCCTGATTCCACCAGTATTCCTATCGTGCAGGTCGTAAATCCCCAGTTCGTTGCCATTGTTAATGATGAAAGCAACAGCGCCAGCTGAAATAAACACATTGCCATAGCGCGTTCGCAGTAAAATATCTTGATCCGGTGCAAAAAGACAATTTCCAAGCCTCATTTCAAATTCTCTCAAACCGGTTCCTGGTCCAGCAGATACCTGTAGCTTGGACAGGCGTTCGATCTCATCGTGATCAAAGTTGTGCCTGAATGTACGTGCTCCTGCGACACAAGGGGTGTGTCTCTCACGGACCTCATCTAATCTTCCATCAGTGAAGCTCTTTTGCATGTGCTCTTGCAAAACACGACTTAAAAGTGATGCGTATGAGAGATAGGCAAGCGTGTCAGTCGGCAAAATTTCTGGGCTTGGCAATCGTGATGGAAGTCCCGCAGAGTTGACTTCTATAAACCCATAATAACGTGATTGTGATGGCGCATTGGGAGCTGGAGATGGTGGCGGCAGCGGCGGTGGTGGTGGTGGTGGTGGTGGTGCATAATGCGGACCATAACTGTTAAATGTGCCATTATGCACACTGACCATACCGCTTGACTCGACAGCAATTATGCTGCCATCTGCAGTTAGCCAGGACGTACCATTGATACTTGCAACCCCAGTGGGAGCAGTATTCATGTAAATCAGACCATTACCTGGGACAGCCAGCGAGCTGGTTGGATCTACATTAACGTTTCCGAGTATCGAGATGGTTCCACCTTCAACTCTTTGTGCCTGCAAATGAGAAACGTAGGAATCGAATCCACCTGGAGGTGCAGAACCTACCCACAGGACAACGCCGCCACCCTGGATGGTGCCAGTGCTGCCAGAGAGGAATCTTGTTACTGCCGTCCCCTGTGCACCACTATCAATGGTATTTGATCCGCTGGCTGCAGATATGATCAAATTGCCAGCCTGGGCAAATAATGTGGTCATAGAACCAACAGTAATATTGTTTGAACTCAATAGGTTGATGTTGCCACCCACACTTATTAAGTCTATGTTGCCTGTATCACGAAATATAACATTGGCTTCGGTACCAGAAGTGCCAATGTTTATATTGCCCGGGCTTGCAATTCCACTACTAACACTATAGTCATCTGAATTAGTACTCCTGATTAGACTGATATATGCAGGGTTTATTGCTCCAGCCTGCATGTTTACTGTCCCGCTGCCTCCCACAGTAACAATGCTTGCACCCTCGATATTCATGTTATGGTAGGCAGACAGTGTCCCACTATTAACATTGACCCAGCCATGCTGAGCATCAATGGTGAGCGAACCACTGCTCGAGCTCATTGCATTAGAACCAAGATTGATGGCAATGTTGCCAGTTCCAGCGCAAACGAGGTCTACTGTACCACCAGTAATCTGACCAGTGACGTTCAGTCCAGTTGCATCTGCAGTCTCAATATCAAATATGCTGGATGCGCCCGCATGCGAAGCACCAATTGTTACTTCGTTTGTTGAGCTGGTTGCTGTGATGAAAACAGTCCCACCCGTATTTGCGGTGAGTGCACCTGCAGATATCCTGACACGATTACCTGTGTGGGCTGGATCTGTACCGATACTTCCGGAACCGGAAGTCAAATCTACAGTAGTTCCGAATATTATTCCTGTTATGGTTGATATTGACCCTGCGCCATGAGCACTAATGGCAGTTGTTGTTCCACCGCCAGCATCTCCACCGAGGGTGATATTGCTATTGCCAAGCGTGGTTTCAAGAGTCAGAGTTCCTCCAGCGCCTATCATCATGCTGTCAGTTGTAGTTAATGCTGCCGTGCTTGTGACCAGTACTGTCGCTGCTCCGCTTTGTGCTATAGCTCCTCCGATTGTCACTCCATTGCCAGCAATATTTATACTGCCTGTTGTTCCAGATATACCACCGCTGCCTGTGTTAACAGACCCAGCCGCTTCGATTGTGAGACTATGAGA
>CAILLX010000230.1 GCA_903835185.1 uncultured bacterium
TCAACTGGATCAGTATGTGAATAGAGAAATAGTTCCCAGTGTGAACACAGTTTGAAGCAAGAACCTGACAGTACCAGCCTTGAACCTTGATAAATTGTCAGTGCGCCACCAGGTGGTGATTGAAGAATCAAGTTTGCATTTATGACACAACAAAAGTTTTTGTTGTCCTGCAGCTCCAATTCCAGCAGAAAGCGACACCAGCAGTGGTGTTCAACGAGCTCTCTACCGGCTACCCAAGTCTCCGTATCTCAGCTGAGATACAATTGGTTCAATACAGGAGGAATTGCTCAGCTATGATACTGGCGTACTTTCAGCCGTAACCGGGTTCGGTAAGACTGTCCTGGCTGCATACTGCATCTCAAAGCGTAAAGCAAATACCCTGGTGTTGGTCCATCGACAGGAGTTGTTAGGACAATGGAAAGAGAAGCTCAGCTCTTTCCTGGAGTTGGCACCAAATTCCATCGGGCAGATCGGTGCTGGGAAGAGAGCCCCAACCGGCATAATTGACATTGCAATCAATGCGGTGTGCCTGGAGTCTCACATCTTTGCACTGGCATTCCATCCGGATAATCCACGTTGAGCCACATCTCTAAAAATGTATGCGCGACGAAGGACAATTCCCAAAATTTGAGACACCGGTGAGGTTTGCAAGATTCTTTGGTTCCTATCGACTGCCAGCTTCGTGAAGCTCCACCCTGGTATCAATCCTAGAGCCCATAGTTTTTGCGCAACTGTTCAATCCTCTCTTTTATGTTGCCTGTATGAATCTGTCCGGAGGTATCCAATTCCATCTTCTCGAGCCTCTTAAAAACAGTTAGATCGCTCTGCTTGCGCCCATAAATCTTGACTTCGACCGCCGCCATCAGCTCCTCAAGCGAGCTGCCAGCAGGACTTGCTTGCCCAGAACCGGATGGCTCAGCTGCTTGAGCTGGCGCTTGAGATGAGCTGCCGGCAACTGGAGCCGCAGTGTTAGACGCGGCGTTAGACGCAGTGTTAGACGCAGTGTTAGACGCAGTGTTAGACGCAGTGTTAGACGCAGCGCTGGCAGCAGCGTTGGCAGCAGCATTGGCAGCGGAAGCAGCACCTGGCTCGGAGCTACCTCTGCCTGTTGTCTCGCTGCTAGCTTGGTCGCCTGTGGAAGATGGGGAAGTACCGCGCACTGCGGACTGCTTCAGTCCAGGAGTCAGGATAACTGCAGCCGGCTGCTCATTCTTAGCTGAAGCACTGCCTGCCCGCTTGCCGGCGCCGGGAGAACCCTCGCAATGGACAGGGCTGCCAGGACTGCCAGAGCTGTCTGGTCCTTCAGAGCTGCCAGTAAACTCACCCCTGGCAGCAGCCGCTGCAGCTTCTCGATCCATTGCCGCCTTGACTATTCTTATATTGCTTAAAGCCTTGGAATTGTTCGGGCTTAGGACAAGGCAGGCTTGATACTTCTTGACAGCCTCCTCATACTTGCGCTGTCGCGCATAAAAATTGCCCCAGTTGAGATGGCAAGTGACTATGTTCTCCTGGGCGATCGAGTTGGTTGGATCAAACTCAAGAGCCTTCTTATATTCCACAATAGCCTCAGCAAAGTGGCTCCGTCCCATAAAGTAATTGCCCTGGTTGACATGGTCTCGAGAAGCCATCTGCCGCTCGCGTACACTCTGGGCTGAGGCAGGCGCAAACAAAGCTGCAGCTAGGCTTACCACAAGCAACAATGTTACGGATGCACGCTTGTAACTGATCTGCATATATGGCACCCCCTAACAGTTAACTAAAGCACATTGCCACAAACTCACCATGTCCGCCAGGAGTAATTTGTCAGCAAAAATTCACTCTGAAAATCTTAAACGATTAAAAGACTTCTTTTCTTTTTGCAGCCCCACCCCTATACTCCTGTCAGGTCAGTTTAATGGGAGCCTCTATGATTAAGTTCTCTTTTTTGGTAGCAGGGGTTGGAGCTGTATTGCTCAGCACGCTCACACTATCAGCTCAAGCCGCCCCGTCCAAACCGATGACAATCAGCACCGAACAGGTAGTCAAGTCCTTCCTGGACAGTCATACTCTGCCAGAGACTAAGCAGATTATCGACCTGCAAGATAAGTCGGCAGCACCAACTGCTCGCTCTAACTCAAGACACAGGCAGCTCGACGGCGTGCTCATAATGGGCGGATCTGAAGTTTTACCTATGTAGCTGCTCTGCAAGCGGTTGAAGAAGCTGTTCAAGCGGAGGTTCCTTCCTTGCAACCGGCTTAAATCGCTAGAACCATCACCAGTTGGCAAATGTTCACATTAACCGTTGTCTACGTAGACACTAAATCGAAAATTGGAAAGCCCCACCGGTGGTGCATTTCCGAAACCGGGCA
>CAILLX010000231.1 GCA_903835185.1 uncultured bacterium
GGAGCGGGATCGGCAAGACAACACTGCTGCGGTGCCTTATTGGAGAACTGGAGCCGGACTCAGGCACAGTGAAGTGGGCAGACAGCGCCTCGTGGAGCTACTATCCGCAAGACTACCATGATCAAATTAGCGCTGGCATGACTGCCCTCGAGTGGCTGACACAATATATGGTGGATGAAGGGGATCAGTACGTGCGGGGACTGCTCGGGCGCATGCTTTTTTCCGGCGATGAGAGCCTAAAAGCTACCGAAGCCCTGTCTGGCGGTGAAGCAGCGCGACTGCTGATGGCCAGAATGATGATGCAGAAAAATCCTATTATTATTTTTGACGAACCAACTAACCACCTGGATTTGGAAGCAGTTTCTGCACTGTCCGAGGGCTTAGCAGCGTTTGCAGGCACAGTATTAGTGGTCACCCATGACCGCGATCTGGTGGCGGATGTTGCCACTCGTCTGCTTTCTTTCACTGATGGCCAATTGCTGGATTTTCATGGTACTTACGACGAGTACCTGACAATTCACGCACTTAAAGATTCTGGCAAATTCTTTGGCACCAGCAGGAAACAGCGCTGAGTGCGCATTTTGTGTATCGATGTGAATGACAGGTTGAATTCCTGCCACAGGACGTCCATTTTGGATGAGATTCTGCAGAAGAGCGTTGTATACAGACTGGGAGTTGCTTTCCAAGCGGCTGGCCGCTTTTATCCCATTTACGAGGTAGCGTTTGACTACCGCCAACGGAATACGGCTAAGGCTGCTCGCTCAGTTCCCCCCTCAGCCGTCTGCTGCTAAACTAATGCGTAGTTTTCCATGAGAGGAATGAGCTATGGGCAAAGAACAGAATCAGAAAAAAGAGACTAAGAAAAAACCTGCAAAGACAGATAAAGAGAAAAAAGCCGCAAAGCTTGAGAAAAAGAAGAACAAATAACTGACAACCACTTTGTGAGTAAGGTTCACTGCTTCAGTCTTGCTACGTCGTAGCGCTAGGCTGGCGCCAGTGGAGTGCAGCTAAAGCTGTACAATATTTTTGTCACTTGGCACACTGGGGACGATTGAGTTCTCAGGATTGCGGACTGGGCGGGCGAACCATGTCCGTCATGTGTGCTTACTTACTCTCTCAATGGACAGGCAAGCTCAAGAGGAAAAGATGAAAGTCGACTCAACAGAACTGGGAAAATACATAAAAGAGATACGCGGTACGTTCGAGTCTAGTTTAAAAGCTCTGGTAGATATACCCAGTGTGAGCGTAGACCCTGAGCACAAAGCTGATGTTGAGCGCTGTGCTCAGTTTGGAGCAGAGCTTCTCAGAAGTATCGGCGCTAAAGCTACCGTAGTACCGACACAAGGGCATCCGGCGGTAATGGGAGAACTAATAAAGGATCCCAACTGCCCAACAGTGGCTCTCTATCACCACCTTGATGTTCAGCCAGCTGATGCCGACGAGTGGAAGAGCCCGCCATTTGACATGACGGTAGACAACGGCATTTACAGCGGGCGAGGGAGCACCGACGACAAAGGACCGGCGTTAACCGGGCTTTATGCAGTTCTCTGGGCGTCCAGGCACAATCTTCCACTAAATTTCAAGTTTATCTGGGAGCTGGAAGAAGAGATAGGTAGCCGCTCTTTTGCCAGTTTCCTCAAAAGCAACAAAGATCACCTGCAAGCAGATTCAGTACTAGTGTCAGATACAATCTGGATATCACGTGATTGTCCGGCTATTCCATATGGTTTGCGCGGACTGCAGGGGATGCTGCTCCGCCTGAAGACAGGTGTTAAGGATGTCCACTCCGGACTGGCAGGAGGACTGGCTCGCAACCCGATAGGCGAACTGTGCCAGCTCATCGCCGACCTTTACGACGCCCGCACCGGTAAGGTAAAAATTCCGGGTTTTTACGATTCCGTTCGCCCTTCATCACAAACAGAGCTCAGCAACTTCCAGAAGTCAGGTTTCACTGTTGACGGCTTTATCAAATCGCACGAACTCAGCTCCGTAAGAACACAAGATCCGCTCGAGGCCGTACAGAGGATCTGGTCCCAGCCTACTTTTGAACTGCATGGTATTACAGGCGGTTATAGCGGACCGGGAATTAAGACAATTGTCCCTTACCAGGCTGAAGCTAAAATCAGTATGCGCCTGGTGCCAGATCAAGATCCAGCCAAGATAATGGAACTGGTCACCAGCTTTGTCAAAAAGTTGAACGCCGATGTTGAGGTTATCCCTCAGGACTCCCTGCGTCCCTATTTGGGAGATCTTTCCGGTCGTTTTGCCCAGGCTGCCTGTACTGCCATGACTGAGGCGTTCGGCAAGCAACCTGCTTTTGTCCGCGAAGGCGGATCAATTGGCGCTGCTGTGACCATGCACGAAGTACTCAAAGCGCCAGTTATTTTCCTGGGGCTCTCATTGCCTGAGCATGGCTACCATTCAGTCAACGAGTGCTACGACTGGCAACAGGCTTCAGGAGGCATCAAGATGCTGGCACACTACTTTTGCGAGCTCTGCAACTAAGAGCTGGAACTTGCTGTAAATGGGGTTCGGCGACCAGTCATCAGCCATTATCGTAAAGCCTGAACTGTGACCTTCCACGATAGATGGCACGCTTTTTCAGAATTATCTGGCATGCTTTGCAACCGAGTTGTCCACGCATTTCCCTGTCTAGCAACTCCAGCCATTGCATGGTTCTTTACTGTAGTCATCGATAGCTTTCTGAGGCTGCTTCAGACAAAGGTAGATACTGGCACGGCGTGCATAAGCCCCGGTGAATCTGGGATTGAGGCTGATGGCTTCGCTTTAATCGTCAATTGCCTTCTGGTACCACCTGTGAGATTGGTGAGATTTCTTTAGATTCCAGGCAAGTAGAGTCCAATCTCTTGCTTCGCTTTCCTTTAGCGATCACGGTTACGTCAGGGTCACGGAAGCTTAATACCTTGCTTTTCACATGTGCGCCTTCCAGCCGCCGCTCTGTTTGAGGAATAACTTTCTCCAGCAATGCGCTATCTTCTTACATCTGCTTTTTGATTCTGTCTAACAGCCGCTGGGTTTCCTTAAATTCTCAGGGCCTGTTTTTTGTTTTTAGGCTCGGTACCAGGAATCGCCCGAGCCAGGTTGGCATGGCCCACAGCTCTCCTTTTATTTCTTGCTTCACCTGGCGATTGTAATAATAATACGTTTGATCAAGTAGATCTGGACTGCAGCTTTCCTTGCCGATGAACCAGCAAGCTCTCATAAGAATTCCTGCTTTAGTGTCGTTCAGGTGCATTTTGCGGGGGCAGGCACTCTTGAAATAAACTACCGTTGTGCCGACTCGAAAAGAACTGCTGGCGCCTGAAATATAAAAGGTAAGCTCCTTGTTGCCACTATCTGTGAAGCCGAGTTGCCTGGCAGCGTCAGCACCATGAGCAAGGATATGTTTTCCAAAGGACTCAGCTTTGGCGTGAGCAATCTTGTCTATACCAGGCTTGATCACCTGATAGTCGTTGCGGATAAAGACGCCGCGAGATAACCGGATGATGTACTCTCTGGCAACCAGACGGCTGAGTGCCTTATCAACAGCTGCACGCCAGCCAGTGTGGAGTAAATCACGCGTGGTGAAGATTTGCCCTGACTTCAGCCTGTTAATAAAGGCCAATATAAATGTGGTCGGTCCAAACATGCCCTGTTCCTCCGTTTTCTTGTAGGTCAGAAGAACGATTTTATTCCTGACCTATTTATTTATACGTTTGGGGGACACATGAGGTTCAACAGGCTCAGTATCGGATTACAAAAATAGTACTCAGGTTAAACGGGCATGCCCCAAAGCTAGTTGAAAATTGAGCGATCTCTCCCAGGACTAAGCCTGGTATTGTTTTTGGTGACTAAACTAAAACCAATTGGAGAGACCGCATGAAGAAATCATCAAACAAAAAGTCTAAGAATGTCAACC
>CAILLX010000232.1 GCA_903835185.1 uncultured bacterium
GGCTCTGGCTCAGCTTCGGCTGGCAGTCCAAGAGGACGTTATCAAGGCTCTGGCTCAGCTTCGGCTGGCAGTCCAAGAGGACGTTATCAAGGCTCTGGCTCAGCTTCGGCTGGCAGTCCAAGAGGACGTTATGAAGGCTCTGGCTCAAGTTCGGCAGGTAGCTCACGCAGTCCATCTACAGGCAGCCGATCAGGCTCCGGAAGGTTCAAAAGCAAGGGGCGCCCTTAATAGGCTCACTTAGGAACAAGAAACAAAGATGCGCCACTGGCGCTCATCTCAAGGAAGCACGCACGGAGTATCCGCTACATGCGCCGACCCATTGTCTGGCAATGCTGGATTTAGCCTGCTATCCTGGCAGGTTGCCGTGCCGCTTGCTTCTCCCGCATCTCTGAGAGTGTTCTTTTCATGAGGTCGTGAACGTGGTCACGTATGGCAGCTGACTTATTGTTGAACGCCTGCGGATCAACAGGAGGCAGGACTTTCACTCTTATATCACCAGTGAATTTAATCCAGCCCCCATTCTTGGCAAGGATATCGTGCGTTCCATCAACCACAATAGGCACAACAGGCACACCACACTCTGCAGCTAGCCGAAAAGAACCATCACGAAAGTCGTGCATCTCTCCGTCCTCAGAACGGGTACCTTCAGGAAACATGAGGATTGACGCCCCGCGATTCAGCCAGTTGCGGCAGGTCTGCATCATCTCCTTAATGCTCTTTAAGTCGCCGCGCTTGATCAGAACATATTGATTAATCATCATATTCCAGCCTACTAAAGGTACTTGAAAAATTGACTCTTTTGATACCCATTTAAACGGCTTGAAAAGTCCGTAAAGGACGACAATGTCCACAAGTGACTGGTGGTTTGCCACAAGTACATATGTTTTATTAGAGTCTATCCTCTCCAAACCTTCGTAATGAAGGCGCCAGAGGGGGTTTATCCTGAGATAGTGATTCCCCCAGGCACAGGCAAAATAGTGCAGAATCCTGCGGTTGGGATCAAACCAGCAGGTGGACAGGCAGATTAATCCGGCAATTATGAAGAGAACAAACGCAGCTACAAAAAAGTAAACTACAGCCAGCCACGTCAGTATCTTGGTCATTTAACATAGTCTCCTTGAATATGCCTGGCGCCGCCCCATCAATTTTAGAACCTATGATTAACGAAGCGTATTTTGACACGGCTAGAATCACAATCATTATCTTTCCATCAGGTTGGATTGTAATGCATGTCGACACAATCAAAGCTTCTTCCTCTCGACTAGATGTCTTGCGGTTAGAATGGAACAATCTTGGCGTGCAATAATGCCTTGTTTATGCACTCCCATTTTGTTTCGTAGCTCTGGTGAAGGTAAATAGTTAGAAGATGAAAGCGTTAGTCCTCGACAAACCTGGTTCTCCCAAATCACTCCGCCCTGCGGAGGTCCCGCGCCCCGAGCCAGCTGAAGGCGAAGTTAGAGTGCGCGTGCAGGCTGTCGGGCTCAATCCGGTCGACTACAAGTTAGCAGCCTCAGGCTTCCCAGGTTGGGATTATCCGTTCATCCTTGGACTGGATGTATCAGGCATAGTTGAGGCTGTTGGTCCGGATGTTGCCGAATGGGAAGAAGGAGATAAAGTTTATTATCATGGCAACCACTGCAAGCCGGGCGGCTATGCAGAATATGCAATTGCACCGTCTCACATAGTCTCCTGGATTCCAGAAGGATTGACTTTCACGCAAGCAGCGGCACTCCCATGCGCTGGTTTTACTGCTTATCAAGCGTTGCACCGGAAGTTGCATGTGCAGCCATCAAAGACAATTTTTATACATGGTGGCGCCGGCGGTGTCGGCGGATTTGCTGTGCAGCTGTCCCGGATAGCTGGGCTGAAAGTTATCACCAGCTGCTCTTCGCACAACTTTAAATTTGTCCAACGCCTGGGCGCCGACGAAGTTATTGACTATCGCAGTGAGGATGTAGCCAGCCGAGTAAACGAGCTGACTGGCGGACGCGGCGTCGATTATGTCATAGATACAGTAGGTCCGGATAGCGCCACCGAGTCGCTAGGTGTACTTGCCTACGGTGGACAGATCGCCTGCATTGCAGGACTACCGGACATCACAATGGTGACACCTTTTGAGAAAGCTTTCTCAGTTCATGAGTTAGCTCTCGGTGGTGCTTACCTGTCAGGCAACCAGTCAGACCAGGAAGATCTGGCTAAAATTGCGCGTGAGTTTGGTGCTCTGGTAGGCAAAGGACGGATCTCTCCAATGCTCGAGCAGACTATCACCCTTGAGGAGATACCTGAGGCGTTGGTACGCTTATCCATGCGTCACGTGCGCGGTAAAATTGTTGCCGAAATCCAGTAAGCTCTATCTTCACTGGCACTGCTGCTGCAAAGCGGCAGAGGGCATGCTCGAGGACAAGAAGCGACGTAGCCTTTTCAAGGCCCAGCGCAGCGACTCATAGGCAGCACGAGCAGCAGCCCAGTTTTGTGTGCCGCCAGCTTGCTCCATGGCATCGGCAAGACGAGCCATCTGTATTGCTCCAACAGCCCGGGATGAGCCGGACAGCTGATGAGCTAAGGACTCGACTGCTAGCCCGTCGCGCTTAAACCTGGCTGTGTCAATTCCTTCCAGCAAAGTCTCTGCTGCCGAGAGAAACACATCAACAATTTCACGAGCAACTACCTTTCCACAGGTGCTCTCCAACACAGCCACATTAAGCGGTTCATCTATAATAGTCTGTACTTCACTAGCTGAATCAACCCTGGCAATCTCTGGACCAGACTCTCTATCGTGCAGTTTGCCTGCACCATGCCCAGAGGCAGCATTGATCCAGCGCATCACCACAGCACGCAAGTTGTCGACGTCGACAGGTTTGCTTATATAATCATCCATCCCAACAGCCAGGCAGCGTTCACGATCACCTGACAAAGCATGAGCAGTCATGGCGATAATTGGCAGGTGTCTGACACTTCCCACCTCAGACCTTCTGATGGCAGCAGCCGCCTGAAACCCATCCATCTCAGGCATCTGGCAGTCCATTAGCACCAGAGCATAAGCACCAGTTTCTGCCGCCTCAACTGCCTCTCGCCCGTTAGCTACAGCCTGCGCCATAAAGCCAAGACTGTTCAACTGCAACATAGCCACTTTTCTGTTGGTTGGGCTATCTTCTGCTACAAGAATCAGCTTTGTCTGGGCAACAACAGGCGGAATAGGCTGTGTCACAGTCGTGTTAAGCTGGGAGTAAGTTTGTCCTAGAATTGCGCTGCGCAAAGCGCCCCACAATTGATCTTGTTGCACAGGCTTGAGCAGGAAGGATAAGAAGCCTGCCCGCGAGGCAAGTTCTACATCTCCCTCTTCTGCCGATCCAGAAAGGAGGATCATGGCAGCTGAACTGGAAACAATCTCATCTGGCAGTCCTGCCACCAGACCGTTCGTGTCTAATTCAACTGCTGTGGCATCAATCATGATGGCATCATAGTTACTGATCTCATCGCTGGTGAGAATCTTGGTCACACAAGCCAGATCAGGGAAATAGTCGCTTGTAACTCCCCAGGCACAGGCATAAGTCTGGATAATTTTGGCTGCTCGAGGAGGAATGCCAGCAAGAATAAGCCTGCCACCAGCTAATTCAGCATAGGCAACATCCCTGGTGGAGATACCTGCAGACAGCTCCAGCGGCACTGTAAACCAGAAATTAGAGCCTCCAAACTGTGCACTCTCTGCTCCTATCTCTCCTCCCATCAGGTCAATTAAACCTTTACAGATGGAAAGACCCAACCCAGTACCGCCAAACTGGCGAGTAATTGATCCGTCTGCTTGAGTAAATGGGCTGAAAAGATTACTAAGGCTCCCATCTGGAAAACCGATGCCGGTATCGCTGACAGAGAAACGCAAGACAATTGCATTTTCACCCACTATCTGCGGAACAACATCAACTGTTATGAGCAAGGGAATACGGCCGGTGTTGAACAAGGAAGTTCGGCCGGTGCCGGATAGATTTCGGTGTGAAGGCACTTGAAATAACTACATCTTTTTGGTATGGCGATGTTGCTTGGGTAGGGTGTCGTACTGCCAGA
>CAILLX010000233.1 GCA_903835185.1 uncultured bacterium
GCCCGGTTTCGGAAATGCACCACCGGTGGGGCTTTCCAATTTTCGATTTAGTGTCTACGTAGACAACGGTTAATGTGAACATTTGCCAACTGGTGATGGTTCTAGCGATTTAAGCCGGTTGCAAGGAAGGAACCTCCGTTGGATAACCGTAGTGGCGGCTCGGGAGCCGCCCTGGGCGCGCGTCCCACGCACTAATGGACGGCATTAGGCGGGACGAGAGTGACTGGGCGTGCAAGATGCTCTGCTTAGATGCGTTGCCTGATCCATTGAGCAATTTCAAAACGCAGGGATGGCATTACCTCGCAGCAGCCATGTCCAGCTTTAGGGATGTAGAGCAGTTTCTTGTCTGGTGATCCAGCCAGGTCATAGATGCGCTTGGTATCGGCAGCGGAAGCTAAGATGTCCCTTCCGCCGCCTGCAACTAAAAGCGGACAGCGCAGGTCACTTAAGTCATCTGCACTGGCAAGGTGGTGTGCCAGGTCGTAGAGAATTTCCTCAGCACCGTGCGTGAGAGTTACTGCTTCTCGGCGCACTGCTGGTAGCAAGTGAGACAGTGTTGTCTTGAGGTTGTAAGGCGCAGAGAGAGTTGCTACCGCCTTATACCTCTGTGGCGAGAGGAGTGCCAGGTTGATAGCTAGAGCGCCTCCTACTCCCAATCCATGCAGTGCTAATTTCTCCGGGTTAATCTCTCTTTGTTGAGCAATGAAAAGGAAGAGAGTGTTGCTGAGGATCTCCATGTCGCACAAATCTTGACGATTGACAAGACTTTCGCCAAAGCCTGGAAGATCGAATGAGAGAGTTGCAATGCCCATTTTGACAAAAGCGTTTTCAGTGTAATGCAGCTCCTCTTTTGTCGAGTTGACTGTGTTGATCAAGATTACACAAGGATGTTTTCTCTGGGCATCTGTAGCTGGAAGGCGCAGGTAACCGCGGAGCGCTCCGGACCGGTGTGGAATCTCTACAGAGGCAGCCGGATATTCGAAGTAAGCAGCTGCGTGACGGTAGCTTTGTGCGCAGCGGGCGTAAAACAAAGCTTTGCTTTCGTGGTCACTGACGCAGAGCAGCTGTGCATAGAAATCCCAGAGAGATGATTGCAAGTAATAAGCGCTTGTTCTTGAATTTAGCCCCAATTCGTCCCAGTAAAGAGCTCTCTCGTTAAGCTCGCTGGCTATGCCTGAAAAAACCAGAGGGAGATGGTCCCATTGTTTTACAGCTTTTAGCGAGGCTTCGAACTCTTCTCTAACTAATCCGTTGGCTGCAGCACGATTGATGAGAAAAGGAGGAGTAGAACGTCCGCTCAGAGCTCTGAGCAACTTTGTAATCAGTCCGGACTGAGCTGCGTGTCTTCGTACTGTTGACGCAACACGCTCAGTGATTGGCAAAGTTTCTCTGTTGATAGGTCGGGACACTGGCGATACACCGCAAGTCCGGCAGCTAGCCGGGCTGTCATACTGGCATGATTTCAAAAGATGTCTCTATTTTACAAAATGTTGCCTGCTCAATCCTTAACTGGGCAGTTCTATAAGTTGAAGCTAAGGAAACGATGCCCAATGCTGTCGGGCGTAGGGGCACGTCGGGACGGGCCCGCTGGGCGGCTCTCGAGCCGCCGCTACGGTTATTCGGTTTCTCAAGTTGACGGCATTAGAAACGATGCCCAATGCTGTCGGGCGTAGGGGCACGTCGGGACGGGCCCGCTGGGCGGCTCTCGAGCCGCCGCTACGGTTATTCAGTTTCTCAAGTTGACGGCATTAGAAACGATGCCTGACGCGTGCCGGGCTTCTTGTGAGGAGTTGAGACCGAAAGCTGCCCAGAGCTCTTCACGGTGCCAGATGGAGGAGTACCGCTTGTACAGGTGCAGTGTGGAGTTTTGGATTGCCTTAGATAGTAGTAATAGTGACTCTGCTGGCAGGTGCTTAATGTGATTACTTCTTCATCTGCCTGGCTGGGATGGGAGCTGGTAAGGTAGAGCAACTCGGTAGAGAGTGTGTGGAGCTGGCTCATATCTGCTGATGATCTTGTTGAGAGCACCGCTGTTGATAACTTGATCCAGTGCTGTATCGATCATCCTCTTAAATTCAAATTGATCTCTGCGGAACATCCAGCAATTAGAGAAGATGCGCAGTGGAGTGGCAGTACCAAGAGGCTCAACAGCGCCAGGATTGTTGGCAAGAAATCCGGCAGCTAATGCAGGTTCTGTGAAAGTGGCATCGGACTTGCCGGAAGAGACGTTAAGAAGCAGTTGCGCCAGGTCAGATAATTGGGGGAGGGAGACCACCTTGGCGCGAGGGAAGTCTTCCTGAGCAATAATCTCTGCCGTTTCACCATCTACGGTGGCAATCTTGTATGCAGGGGAATTAAGAGCTTGGATATTTCGTTCGCTTAATCTCTTGTTGCCTGCTTTCACATAGGCAAAAACTGGGCTGTAGAAGAGAGGTTGACTAAAATCAACCAGTTTGGCTCTGTTAGCGTTTGTCCAGATTGGTGTAGCGACCATGTCATAACGATTGGTTTGCAACCCTTCAATCATTGAGCCCCAGCCCACTTCTTCAGCCCACTCAATCTTCAGCCCGAGATTCTTTGCCACCATCTCTAGAGTGTCGATACCTATGCCGGACAGCTTGCCTGTATTGGGATCTTTCAGACATCCCGGGGTGTAGACAACATAACCGCAACGAATCTTTCCTGCCTTGATGACGCGATCGTACAGAGAGGATTTCGTGCTGGACTGCACTACTTTCGTGCAGGAGCAGCTTGTGGCGCCTAAAATAAGAAAGATGCAGGCTATTAAGGTTAATGCTCTTTGAATCACTTTATTGCCCCTGTTGTCGACTTGCTACCGCTGTCCGGCTGAGTGAGACTGTTCCAAACTGAAAGACAGATCTTGAATAACGATTAACTTGCTGCTTCAATCACAGAGAAAAATCGTTGCACTCGCTCTTGTTTGGGTGCATCAAGAACTTCCTTGCCACCTTGTTCGATAATCTCGCCATGGTCCATAAAAATAACACGATCTGCTGCCTGGTGCGCAAAATGCAGGAGGTGTGTGATGGTTAATATCCCGATCCCCTGAGCTGCAAGATCCTTGAGATGAGTGAGAATAATTGCCACCTGTTCGACATCAAGTGATGATGTAATCTCGTCAAGAAGAAGATATTCAGGTTCAAGCAAAAGAGCTCTTACTAGAGCTGCACGCTGCCGCTGCCCTAGTGATGATTCGTTTGGATAGCGGTAGATGAACTGGCTCATGTCAAACAGTTCAATTAAGGACTCGAGCTTCTCCTTACTTGCCTCGCGGCGTCCGGCAGTCAGCGGTAAAGTCATGTTCTGCAGGATGGTAAGGTGTGGCCAGAGGAAAAGCTGCTGGAAGACAACTGTTACTTTGGGCCATGGTTTGACTGGATTTTGATTAGGCGGGGACGGGAAGGAGTATTGTGTACCGTCAATTGAGATTGTCCCTGTGTCAGGCGTCTCCAGCATAGCCAGGAGCTTGAGCAGAGTAGTCTTGCCGGAGCCTGAAGGACCGATCATTACAGAGATCTGTCCAGGTTCTAACTGTACGTCGACCCCGTTTATTATTAAGTGTCCGCTGTAAGATTTGGTGATATTTTTTGCTTCTAGCATCTTCAGGTAGATGTGCCTCCATAACCTCAGCGCTCAGAGAAATCTCGTGTATATCTGGATTTGAGCCACAAAGCCAGCCCGTTCATCGGCAAGCATATGCAGAGAAAAAGGACTCCCAGCGCCGTATATATCTCAACAGGCTTATAGATCTGTGAATTAATCTGTTGGGCTACGCGAAAGATCTCGTTGACAGAGATGAGGCTGGCAAACAGTGTGGCTTGCAACATATTTACCTGGATCATGAGCAAGACAGGTACTGTCTGTCTGGCAACGATTGGTAGCTGAATGTGGCGCACAATTTGTGCGTGCGTCATTCCGCACACTTGAGCAGCGACTATGTATTGAGCTGGAAAGTCGGCTAACACTGCCCTGATTACATCAGCTACAGCAAAAATGTTTATGACTGAAAGAGTTACAGCTGCTGTAACAAACGGGTCGATAACCACTCCGAGCATAGCTTGTAGCGGGTAGTGAAGCCAGAAGAGAAAAACAAGGATAGGCACACCAGACAAAGAGAAGGAGAGCAGTCTGCTCGGTATGCCGACTGCCGTCTTCCATCTGGCTCCAAAAGTGCCAAGCACAGTTCCTAGCAAAAGTCCGGCAGCCCAGACGATAAGGGACAGATGAAAAGTAGTTGCCAAGCCATCAGCAAAAGCTGATTGATACTTGACCAGGATATCCAGAACTGACATTAACTTTTGCGGGCGCTCCAAAGTCAAGCCCAGATGCTTATACAACGTGTCAGCTGCCCCGGCTGGGCTATGGGGCGACGCTCTTAGATGATAGCGTGTGGGAGCTGGCAGAGTGCATTGCTAACATTTGCTAAGATTAAGGAGCAATTTGGGAGGCGGCGGTGGTGGGCGTGAAAAGGATCTAGCTTTGGGCTGTTTGGCGCAACTGGCGATAAGAAGGCTGCCGTAAACATAATAGGATGAATTCTAAGGAGAGCAGGGAGTTCCTCAAAGGGGAGATGTCATTCACTCCCCAGCGTATGCTTCGCTATATCCGCTCACGGGCACGCCTCTCTACAGACGAAGATATTGAGGATATCCTGCAAAATGCGCTTATTCTTGTCACCCGACATTACGATCCGTCCAGACCGGAAGCCAATCTGGCGCTTTACTGCCTGGGTGCTTGCAACAAAGCTATTGCCCAAAACTTAGAGCGTTATCATAAAATTGCCCTGAGAAAAAGAGAAGCACGCAAACTGGTGGCTTCTGAAGAGCCTGTCCATCTCAGCGAGCAGATTGTGGACGGGCAGGAGATGAAAGTAAAAACACTGGCTCCAGGCAAATCTTTTAATGAAGAAGCGCCAACGAGTGGGCAGTGGCGTACAACCTCGCTTGATTCAATGTTTGCTGAGGACGATGGGCGCACGGCTGACGAGGTTTTTGGCTGTGAATACAGTTTCCTCTCCGGTTCGCGCCAGGGAGATGACCCGGCCGGAACGGCTTTATTTAAGGATCTGGTCGACCGCATTGTTCAGGAGCTGCCGCCAGGAATTCACCGCACCTGCTTTATTTTGAAGTATGTTCAGGGGTATAAGAGAGAAGACCTGATAGCATGTCTAAAAATGGAGCCCAAGAGTATAGATACCATCGATAAGAAAATTGTCCGCACGCTCAAGGCATTTAAGGAAAAGCTTGACGGTGACGGAATCAGTATCTAGGAGAGGGCGCAATGAAGAGTTTGAAGGACGAGCTAGCAAAAGTTCTCAGTGCAGCTGACGATGAAGCATGCGCTCGGGCGTTCGTTAAGTTCTGTCAGTCCAACGGCGACAGGCTGCCTTTGCCGGGGCAGGATGCTGAATTTGATTTGGCTATGTGGGAAGCTTCTCAATATTTGCCGCTGGCGAGCCATGATGAAAGTATGGTTGCGCGCGTAACAGGCAGGATGCTCGGCGAGCAGGTTGATGTAGTTGCTGCTGCCTGTGTGAGGCTCAAAGATTTACTGGGCAATGCTAAAGAAGCTGCTGTCGAGAGCTGGCAGGAGATGCTTGCCGGACTGTCCTGGCAGCAGATGGTGCCGGCTGGTGCCTTGCGTGGTGTCGGTGGTCAGATGGTTTCGCTGGGGACTTTCCATAGGCAGCTGGCTGACGCCAATATACAGGTTAATTTAGGCTGGTTGGTTGATGATGACCACTTGCGTGTCCTTTTGCAAGCCAGAGGCAGCGATGAGAAAGCTCTGCCTGATGTTGAGCTTCGCCTTACAGAGAGCAAAGCAGGTGTAGTTTTTTCGCGCAAGACCAATCAGGATGGTGCAGTCGTAGCGCCCAATATTCAGGTTGGTCCTGGCGAGTATAAGATTCAAGTGCTCTGGTCGGAGCAGGTCGCAGAGACGCCAGTCTTTGTTATTTAGACAGGAAAGTGTTCTGACAGAAGCATTACGATCTGGCGCCTTGCTTAGGAGCCCGGCAATATACGACCTGAAATGCTCCCCTGTATGCTTCTTTGAAACATGTCGTCAAACTTGCTTACAACCAACTCCTGGGAGCTCGCGCCTCCTGCGTGCCTCGAAGCTGGCGAGGACGCCTGCGATCCCAGGCAAAGTGAGAGTGCCATAGCTGCTGCACTCCAGGGCGTTCATCCTCGCTGTTCTCCTGGTCCGTTGACCACTTCCACTGTGGCGGTTGCTATGCCTGCTTCGTACCAGTTGCGGGTAGAATTCACGATTTTTGCCACAGACAGCATGACTGGCACCTCAATCAATACCCCTACCACAGTCGCAAGAGCCGCGCCAGAATTAAACCCGAAGAGGCTGATGGCGGTAGCCACCGCCAACTCAAAGAAATTGCTTGCACCAATCAGCGCTGATGGCCCGGCACAGTTATGAGCCACGCCAAGTTTCCTGTTCAGGCAATACGCAACTGTTGAGCTGAAGTACACCTGTATCAAAATCGGTACAGCAAGTATTCCTATCACCAGTGGCTGCTTAAGTATGGCTTCTCCCTGAAAAGCAAAGAGCAATATCAGTGTAGCCAACAATGCCGATAGTGATACCGGATGTAGCGTCGCCAGCGTCCGAACAAGAGCAGCCGGGTCGCTTTTCAGAAGGACGAAACGCCATAGCTGAGCAATAATCACAGGCACGACTATATACAAGACTACTGACGTGAGAAGAGTATCCCACGGCACCGTAATCGAGGACAGCCCAAGCAGAAGCCCCACGATTGGCGCGAATGCAAACACCATGATTGAATCGTTTAGAGCCACCTGAGTAAGCGTAAAGTACGGATCGCCTTTAGTGAGCTGGCTCCAGACAAAAACCATAGCCGTGCATGGCGCTGCCGCCAGGAGTATCAAGCCGGCTACATAGCTGTCCACCTGGGTCGGTGGCAAGAAAGTCACGAAAACGTGCCTTATGAAAATGTATGCAAGCAGGGCCATCAAGAATGGCTTCACTGCCCAATTTATGAACAGCGTCACTCCAATACCCTTCCAGTGCCGCCGTACCTCATGAAGCGATCCAAAATCTATCTTCAGTAACATGGGCACTATCATTAGCCAGATCAAAAGTCCAACTGGAATGTTCACCCTGGCAAATTCCAGCGAACCAATGAACTTGAATGGAACCGGGAGCGTTTGTCCTAGAAAAATTCCTGTTCCTATGCAAAGGAACACCCACACCGTCAACCAGCGCTCAAAAAACCCGATGCCGGTCTTGGCTGCCGGTGTATCTGAGTCACTGCGGACTTTCACTGTCTATTCCTCCATTCTTTTCAAACACTTCAAGATTGTCGAGTACGCCTCAGCACCAGAAAACTAGGTCGACGGCGGTGTCTTTTTTAGGGCTGCTACGATCTGGTCAAGTCGCACCTCTCCCTGCAACAACTCAATTAGATTGCCTTTACCACTGAGGAAATAGATACCAGGTAGCACCATCAACGGTTTCAGTGCAATGTATCGCTGTACTAACGCTTCCTGTGTGTCTATGTGCAGTTGCACCACATGGATCTGCTGTTGATCCTTTAAGGCTCTCTGGAGCGCTTTCCAGCTTGCCTTAATCCGGCGTTCTGTGCATGGGCAGGCATCTTTCTTGCCGATGAATACAATCGTATCGACACCTGTGGCCACTTGTGTAGATAGTTCTCGTTTTGGCAGTCCCTCCAGCGTGTGCCTGCCGGCAGCGGACGGGTCAGCCTGCATGCTCGGTGAGCATGACCAGAACGCAGACAATAACAGGAGTAAGCAAGCAACCACATGGAGTCTCATAACGCGTCCTCTCACCTTAAGCCAACAACTGTAGAATAAGCAAAGTATGCACCGACCAGAATTATTGCCACGCCTGCTGCCTGCCGCATCATGACCATGGCACGCACCATTTTCTTGTTTTCTATCATTGTGCGCGCCATCCCCATCGACGTTCCAGCAAGAAGAATGAACACGCTGTGCCCAAGGGCATAAATCAAAAGGAGCATCCCACCATAAGGTACAGAGGCTCCAGAACCTGCCAGGTAGGTGAGCAGCACCACCAGGATAGGAGCTGCGCATGGCGCCGACACCACGCCGAAGAGCAGTCCAAGAATGAATGCTCCCAGTAACCCGCCAGTCTTGGGTAGAGCGATAGCTGGCGCAGGGATGCTCACTGTCAAGACCCCCATCATGTGCAGCCCCATGACTGAACATACGCCAGCGACTACCCAGTTCCAGACGCCGGAGATATCACCATACATTTTCCCGCACAATGCCGCCACCATGCCCATGAAAGTAAACGTTACAGCCAGTCCGAATACGAACACCAGTGATAGAAAAAATGCTTGCAGCATGCTCGGACCGGACTCTTTACGCCCTGCCACCATGCTTATCATCAGCGGGATCGTGGCAAGCACGCACGGATTCGAGGCTGTTAAGCCTCCGCCTACAAACACAGCAACAATTGCCAGCCACGGGTTTGTGTGGATGTATTGTCCAGCATTATCGACAAATTGCTCCATCTCAAATCACCCGTTATCGGCTGCAGCCATCGTAATCCAGGAGGCGATCTCGGTAGACTTGGGAATTCTGCCCTCCGCCTTTACAGTGTTGTTTATGACAAGCGCCGGCAGCATCATCACCCCGTAGTCCAGGATGTCGGCAAGTCTTTCCACTTTTTCCAGCTCAGCAGATGTTCTCGATGTCGCCAGTGCTTTCTCAACCTCGGCATACAGCTTCTTGCACTTGTCACAGCCAGTTCCCAGAACCTTGATTTGCATTTCATCTCCCTGTTGTTCAAGACATTACGGGCGGCCACACCGCAGCACTCATGAACAAGTGCGCTACGCATCCGCTGACCGTTCCTTCAGGATATTCCGGCAACACGCAAAAACCTTTACTACACATGGCGTGAGAAGGCTGTAATAGACCACATTTCCTTCGCGGCGGTCGTTGACAATCCCGTGTGCCCGGAGAACTGCCAGGTGTTTTGAGACAGTCGAGCAGTCAAGCTCGACAAGACTTGTTAAATCAGTTACGGAACACTCGCCACGGGATAGCCGGTCGATGATGCAAAGGCGGGTTTCATTAGCCAGTGCCTTCAACACCCTCGCCTGCTTCCTGAATATCTCGTTGTCGTTCATAAATGTGCCTTGAAGTCATTAAGTAAGAGGTGGTCAATTGGACAGATTCTGGGACCCTGCAATCATTGAGTGGACTCATACGCCGGTGCGGTCGGTTCGAGTACTGATGAGAGCCCGGCGCTTCCTGTGGGCACCCGGGTCAACCAGGGCACGATAGCCACACGTTTGGCGAGCCTGTCTGCAACTTCATTTATGTATCTCTGCTCATTGTCCTTGCGACTGGCGAGCACTGGGTCGGTGGTATCGACCGGAGTAAGACACTGGTTAATCACCCAGGCGAAGGGGAAAATCCCAGCCCGAGCGAGATCTCCCTGCAGCCGCTCAGCTTCATGCACCGGGGTTGCCTCAGGCAGGGTTACAATCAGGATTCGGGTAAACGTGTGATTGCGCAGTCTCGGCAGCAGTTGCCGGACAGTTTCGGGCATCTCTGTAGACTGTCTGAGCAC
Organism: uncultured bacterium; assembly: GCA_903835185.1. GTDB lineage: Bacteria > Cyanobacteriota > Vampirovibrionia > Obscuribacterales > Obscuribacteraceae > CAILLX01. The sequence goes on from CAILLX010000233.1 coordinate 9,622, forward strand.
TTCACGGTGGTAAGCCTCGGCGGCATCAAGCAGGAGAATTGTATGTCCTGTCGGGGCAGTGTCCAGCACTACAAAACCATCCGTACCGCAGGCAACCTTGCCTGCAAATGCACGGAACACCGCAATTTCCTCTGTGCAGGGAGAGCGAAGATCCTCAGCAAGCAGCGCCCGCCCCTGCTCGTCAAGATCCTTGCCAGCAGTGCTCACCACCTCATCGGAGTATGCTTTTGTCTCCTGCTCCGCGTCGATGTGGCTCACAGTCATCCCGTCGGGGAGGCTGTCGAGTATCCATAACAAGTGCGCAGCCGGGTCGGTTGTACTGAGATGTACCATGTGTCCACGCCGCGCCAGTTCCATGGCGATTGCTGCGGCAATGGTTGTTTTTCCTACACCGCCCTTGCCCATGGTCATGATTACACCGCGGCCGGCGCGCTCCAACTCCTCAACAAGCGACATGAGCGGTGGAAATGTTCTTGCTGGTGTTAAGGCGGTCCTGGTGCTCAATGAAGTCGGCACTTTGCCGAAAACAGTTCGTAGCGCGTCAGCCCCGAGCAGCGCTTGTGGGTTCAGTGGGATTTCCTGCCGCGATAATTCGGACAGTGCAGCAGGCATGCTAGCAAGGGCTTCTTGCTGTCGCCGCTCGAATTTGGATGCCACCGGGTCGTCCGGCCTGCTGGTCTTGAATATCCCATTAAGCACCAGGCACTGATTCTGCATGCCAAGCTCACGAAGCTCTTTGCTGCTGCGATCCGCTTCCCTTAGCGCGACAACCTCGGGCCGACTTACCAGGACAAGAGTGGTGCGCAGTGGATTGCAAAGCGCCTTTACAGATTCCTGGTAGAAGACCTGCTGTTTCTCAAGAGCAGCTAGCGGACCGAGGCATGATGTTCCTGTCGTGTTTGTCTCGATAAATGACGACCACGCGGCCGGCAACGAAAGCAGGCGCAACGTGTGTCCCGTCGGCGCCGTGTCGAATACAACATGGTCATAAGCCGCGGTCTGCTCCGCTTTACCAAGTAAGCAGGTAAACTCATCGAAGGCCGCTATTTCCAATGTGCATGAGCCCGAGAGCTGCTCTTCCATGTTCTCCAGCGTCTCTGCAGGCAAAATACCACGGTAAGGCTCTATCACTCGTTGGCGATATCGTGCTGCAGCTTCTTCCGGATCGATGTTCATCGCGTTGAGTCGATTTACTCCCGGAACTGCGGTGGGCGCAGAGCCAAGCCGCACACCGAGCACCTCGTCGAGATTCGAGGCCGGGTCGGTACTGACCATAAGGACTCGCAGCCCCCTGTCAGTAAGAGCAATTGCGGTTGCACATGATATTGAGGTTTTGCCTACACCACCCTTGCCTGTGAAGAACAGATAACGGGTTGGTTTGTCGATAAGACTAAAGGTACTCATGTCTTCTTTCCCAATTCTGGCAGGTGTGCTTCTTCTGCATAACTATCTGCCTCAGGCATGCTTTAGCCGGAACAACAGGACGAACCCTTGTTTGGCTTCTTATCGGACGGCTCCTCTTTGTCTGGCGGGGATTGAGCGCAGCAGGGCGAGCGCCGAGCGGCAGGCTTGTCCTGTACACCGCTGCCGGACTCATTAAGCCCCGAAAGGCTAGCCAGCTCCTCGCGGCTTGGGTATCGACCTTTGCACGCGACCTGTCTGTTGACCAGGGTAAGCGGCAGACAGGCGTTGCCATCGGTCTCCAGCGCTTCCCGTACAACCGGGTTGTTGGCAAATGCAGCCGGCTGCTGGGAAACGTTGTAGCGTTCCACTTCTACACCCTGGCGCCCCAACCACTCCAGGTCGGCTGCAAAACACACCAATTCGGGCTTGATTGCTGGACCACAGATACCTGTCGGGCAGCACATTGGTGGATCGAATACTTGAACCTTCATCTTGGACTCTCCTCCTTGTCCCGGGATGCAGCTAGGACTTTGTCCTATTGCACCGCGTCAGAACTGCCAATACCCGTTCCAACCAGCTGCTTCCCGGTGGGATGCTCTACTGGCTGGTTGTTGAACCACTTTCCGTTGCAGGAAACCAGAGTTATCCTGCGCTGTACCATCCCGCGGTACTTTGGAAAACGGATGTTTTTGCTGGCACGGATACACTAAGCATATGGCAATATGGCCATATTGTCAAACCGGAGTACAGCTGCATTACTGAAACTGATGCGAAAGGGCAATTAGTCCTATGCACAGCCAGAGCTCTTGTTGAGGCGACTGAGTGCTATTGCCTGAGCGGAGTCGTTGCAGTCAGAGTATCGAGGGTCATCCTGCCCATGGAATGCAGAAGCTCTGCCTGGGCGACATTGAACTTTATGATGGCATTGGCTTTAGCAATGAGCGCGTCAGTGTAGTTGCGTTGAGCTTGGATGAGTTCAAGATAGGTGCCAACACCATCTTTTAAACGTACAACTGCTACACGCAAACCCTCTTCGGCAAACCGGACAGCATCAGTCGTTTCGATAATCAAGTTCTCGGCTGCCATAGATGAGAGATAGGCATCACGAACTTCCTGATAAATCTTGGCAAGATTGCGATTAAAGTCGAGTTGTGCTTTTCTGGCTTGCCAGCGAGCTGACTGAACTTGAGCTATCTCAGGAACAGCCATTCCGCCTAAGGTGTAAGTCACATCTACTCCAATTTCAAAGAGCGATCTCATTGTCCATGAGGTCTGTCCGGAAGAGACATTAGTTAATGGCAAGCTGGCAGCTGAGCTGATTGAGCCCACTCCTACACCGGTACTGCTCAAAGGTGTTGATTGCTGGCTGCTGAGGAAAGATGATTCAGATCGACCGTTGGTACCTGAGCCGATGATGCTTCCAGTAGCAGAGACAACTGGAAGAAGGCTGGCCTGTGCAACCTTGACTGCATCCTTGGCAGCAAGGCGCAGCTGCTCGTAGCGTTTTAGCTCCGGGCGGTTGTCTATGGCAATCTTAATCAGATCAGCTGCACTTAAACTGTTGTCGATGAGACGAACTTTTGTCACCTGCCTGTCGCGGAGAAGAAGGTCAATGTCAGTGTCAGCGTTGAGAGCTGTGGCCAGATTGACTGCAGATTGTCTGCGCTCCACCTGTTGTGTTATCAGGTGTTGCCTGTCTGCGGACAGCTCGTACTTGGCTTGCAAGACATCCAGCTGTGTGTTGACGCCGTTGTCGAAAAGATCTTGTTGAACGACTACGAGTCCTTGAGCCACTTCAACTGCTTTGACCCTGATCTGCAACATGACGTCGTTGTATGCCAGACTGTAATACAACCTGGTGGCATCCAGGAGAATGTCGTTAGTAGTGCCTTTTAAGAAGTATTGAGAAGCCTTGTATTCATGCTTGTTTTGCAAAGCGCCATAAAGGATGCTTCCACCTTTGAAAAGATACTGGGTAAAGCTGTTGCTTGTAGTCAAAAACGGGTTCTTAATAGGAATAACTACTCCTGCCGGACTGGCATAATGTCCGTTTAGACCTGCATAATTGACGTCATTGTTTAAATTTGGCAGAAATTGACCAAGAGCCCCATAGTACTGCCACTTGCTTGACTCCATATTGGCGTGCGAGATTTTGATAGTGAGGTTGTTGGCTAGGGCTGTAGAGAGCACTTCACGCAAGCCGATGTCGTGCTCTGAGCTGGCATCGAGCCGCAGCGGCGATAGCTTCTTATCCAGGCGTATGAGCGCTGTAAGTAGCGGTGGTTTTACAACCACCTGCTCTGGATCAACTATGATTGCGCCACTGTTTATGGTGGCTTCTGTGACGACTTTTTGCAGCTCCTCTTCAGCCTGCTTGTCTAGATGGGTTTGTGGGGCTCTCATGGCAGGAGGAGTGGTTGTTGCATAGGCTGGTGCTGGACCCGGTGCCTGTGGGACTGACAGTTGTAACGGAGAAGCAGGCGGCTTGGTACCGAAGTCTTGTGGCGAACCTGCAGTTTGAGTTGCACCGGTTGACTGTCTTGTGTTGGCGGGCTGGTTAGCGCTAGTAGTCTGGCTCGTGTCGGCTGGCTGGCTTGTGCTGGAAGACTGATTTGCTGCGATGCGTATGTTTCTGTCAGGCAGCTTGTTTGCATTGCCGCTCTTGCAGTATCCAATTGAAAAGGGTGTGATTCTTCCAGGACGACAGTTTGACTGCTGCCCGGTCGCGCCGTAGGCGCGTGCTGTTGTAAATGAGCCGCACCAACTGAAAAAACTGGAGCACAAATAAAGGAGGCATGTCAGTAAGCAACCTGTACTTACCCGGTGACTGTGCTTAGTGTAAGAAGAGCTACACTTCATATCGGAATGAGTCTTCCTGTGATCGTTACAACTGGGCAGCTGTAGTCCGAAATTAGTCCAGTTTGTGTTTGTCTGCTTCAAGCTTGAGGATTCCAAGTGTGGATGCGCTCATGTAATTCAAGAGTTCAAGTATAAATGAAGGTCCGACCCCCTTAGGTGACTTTATTCTAGTAGACGATTAGTGCCGAGTTCTGGCACAATCGATGGCATGTCCGAAAATTAGAGGTAGCCAAGTATCAAGTATGTGGATTGTCGAGCTAGCGCTGCGCCGCCCGCATACTTTTATAGTGCTGTCCATTACTATCGCCTTGTTCGGAGTAATCTCAATCTTCCGGATGCCGATAGATATATTTCCGAACATTGATGTTCCGGTTGTCAGTTGTGTCTGGACTTACACCGGTATGTCGGCTTATGACATGGAGAATCTTGTTACCAGCGTTACTGAAAAGGCGCTGACTTCAACAGTCAACGGTATCCAGCACATCGAGTCGATGTCGCTGGCTAATATGAGTATCATCAAAGTTTATCTTCAGAAAGGGACTCCGGTGGGTGAGGCGGTGGCTATGGTCACATCTGTTGGCAGCGCTATCAGGCGCCAGCTGCCCCGGGGGATTAACCCACCGTTTGTGACAGCGTCTTCGGCAACAGATGTGCCGGTAATTCAGCTTGGACTAGAGAGCGACACTTTATCTGAAGCGGAGCTGTTCGACATTGCCAATAATATTGTGCGCAACCAGTTGGCCACAGTGCAGGGTACGATTACGCCTTTTCCTTACGGTGGCAAGTTTCGCCAGGTAATGGTTGATCTTGATCCGCTCCAGCTGAGAGCCTATGGGCTTTCGGCCAACAATGTAGTCAAAGCTATTAACGCAGGTAATGTCATTCATCCTTGCGGCACGATCAAGATGGGCACCTATGAGTACATTACGGTGCTCAACGACATGCCTCGTGAAATTGACGAACTTAACGGTATTCCCATTAAGACGCTTAATGGGAATACCGTATTTGTCAAGGATGTGGCTCAAGTTCATGATGGCTATCAGCCGCAGCTGAATATTGTCAATCTGGACGGGCACAGGGCTGTTCTTTTTAACGTTCTTAAAGCCGGTCAGGCTTCCACTCTTGCTGTTACTGCAGGCGTAAGAGAAATGCTCGAACGTATTAGAGCTATTGTTCCTCAAGCCTGCCATATTCGCATTCTCACAGATCAATCTATATTTGTTCGAGACTGTGTGGCTGATGTGGTACAAGAGGCTGTCATAGCTGCCGGGCTTACTGCTCTTATGATGCTGGCTCTTTTAGGAAGCTGGCGGAGCACAGTGATTGTTGCCATTTCGATACCGCTGGCAATACTGTCGGCCATTATCGGTCTTAATGTCTTCGGGCAGACAATCAATTCAATGACTCTGGGCGGTCTGGCTCTGGCAGTGGGGATGCTTGTCGACGATGCTACTGTAGCTATTGAAAATATCCATCGCCATCTTGATATGGGCAAGACAATTGAAGCTGCTATCCTGGATGGTTCTGAGCAGGTTGCTCTTCCGGCGCTGGTCTCCACATTATCCATTTGCATCGTTTTTGTTCCTTTGCTGCTACTGTCGGAACCGTCGCGCTCTCTTTTTGTGCCGCTTGGAATGTCGGTTGTGCTTGCCATGATGGCTTCTTATGGGCTGTCCAGAACTTTAGTGCCGCTTATGGCCAAGGCTTTGTTGTCTGTCAGGCATGGAGCAACTGCGGCGCCTGGTTCCGGACAAGATGATGAAACGCAACCTGTTGTCCGAACGCATCTGGCTCTGCCCTCGCAGAGCTCTCAGCCTGCAGACCTGTGGGCTAAGATAACGGCAATATTGAGCCGCATTCACCGCTGGATCGATTCTCATTTTGAAGCTGTGCGCAAGCATTATGGTGCAGCTCTGGCATGGGTCCTTGACCATCCGCGCACAGGGGTGGCTCTCTTTCTCGGCTTTTATGCCCTGTCCAGTGTTCTCTATTTTTCCATTGGCAAGGATTTCTTTCCGGCTATTGATGCCGGGTTGTTACGTTTGCATGTCAATGCGCACGGTGGAATGCGCATTGAGGAGACAGAGCGTACTTTTAAGAAGATTGAGCGTTCTCTGGCAACTTTAGTTCCTGCCCGCGATCTTTCTGCTATTGCCGACAATATAGGCATGCCGGTAAACGGCATAAATTATGCTTATTCAGACAGCCAGACTATCAGTCCTGCAGATGGAGAGATCCTCGTCACTCTTAGCGAGCACAAAAGTCATCCCACTGTTTACTATCAAAAGGCGATTCGGCAGATGTTGAATCATGATTATCCTGAGTGTAGTTACTACTTTCAGCCCGCCGATATAGTGACTCAGATTCTCAATGCCGGACTGCCGGCTCCCATAGATGTTAAAGTGCGCGGTATGGACAAGCAAGCCAACTATCACATCGCTCAGGAGATGAAGCGTGAAATTGAGAAGATACCAGGGGCGGTTGATGTCTGTTTGCATCAGGTAACAGATGTGCCACATTTTGGCTTTGAAGTTGATCGCATTCGTGCCAAGCAGGTAGGGCTGACCCAGCAAGATATCTCCAATTCACTTTTGATTCAACTTTCGTCCAGCTTTCAAACGCAGCCTAATTTTTGGCTCAATACTGCCAACGGCACCACATACAACCTGGCGGCTCAGGCACCGCAGTACCGGCTCGCCTCGCTTGACGACCTGCGCAACATTCCTGTCACTTCTTCCAGTGTCAAGGCTGACAAGTTGCAACCTGAGCTGTTGATGAACCTGGCGACCCCCAGTCGTAGCTCTTATCCTGCAGTGGTGAACCATTTAAATGTGGCGCCTGTCTTCGATATTTATGCATCCTGCCAGGGGCGCGATTTAGGCGGTGTGGCAGATGAGGTTAAAGGCATAATTGCCAGACATATGAAAACCTCACCGCGTGGGACATTTATGCGCATATGCGGACAGGTGCTGAGTATGGAGATGGCCTATGCTGCTCTTCTGCTCGGTCTGCTTTTTGCAGTGGTCCTTGTTTATCTTCTTTTAGTAGTGAATTTTCAGTCGTGGCTCGATCCGCTCATTATTCTCATGGCTATACCCGGGGCATTTACAGGCATATTGTGGAGCCTGTTTGTCTGCCAGACCAATTTCAGTATTCCGGCGCTTATGGGGACAATCATGACTGTTGGTGTTGCTTCAGCCAACAGTATCCTTATGGTGACTTTTGCCAATGAGCAAAAGGCAGAAGGGCAGGATGCTAAAACTGCCGCTCTTTCTGCCGGTTATCAGCGGTTCAGACCGGTCATTATGACTGCCACAGCGATGATTATCGGTATGATACCAATGGCGATAGGGTCAGGACAGGGTGGTTCTCAAAATGCCCCCATTGGGCGAGCAGTCATAGGCGGGCTGACTGTAGCTACCTTTTCCACCTTGCTTTTCGTGCCGCTGATATTCAGCATTATCAAAGGAAGAGTTAAGAGTGCCGTGCGCAGGAGTTAGAGAAGTGATCCAGGACAGGGAGAGCTGAAATTATGTGGATTGTCGAGCTGGCACTAAAGCGGCCACATACTTTTATTGTCATGGCGATAGGCATTGCTCTTTTCGGCGTGCTCTCCATTATGCAGATGGCTGTAGATATATTCCCTTCAATTGATGTCCCGATTGTCAGCTGTGTATGGACATATACCGGCATGTCGCCAGCCAATATTGAGAATCTCATTACTACAGTGACAGAAAGCTGGTTGACATCGACTGTCAACGGCATCGAGCATATGGAGTCCATGTCCGTTTCCGGCTTGAGCATTATCAAGGTTTATCTGCACAAAGGAACAGACATCGGCGAAGCTGTGGCCATGGTTACTTCAGTAGGCAACGCCTGTCTTAACTACCTGCCTCCGGGCATTACTCCTCCATTTGTCACTGTATCCAGTGCCACGGATGTGCCTGTGCTGCAACTTGGAGTTGGCAGCGAGACGCTCACTGAGGCACAACTGTTCGATCTGGCACAAAATTTTGTCCGCATCCAGCTTGCCACTGTCCAGGGTGCTACCATTCCTTTCCCCTATGGCGGCAAGTATCGTCAGGTAATGGTTGATCTCAGCCCGGATGCACTGGTGGCTACCGGTCTGTCCGCCTATGATGTCGTTCAGGCTGTTAATGTGCAGAATATTACCGCTCCCAGTGGTACTGCCAAGATGGGTCCATATGAGTACATCATTACTTTGAACAACATGCCCAAAGTAATTGACAGGCTCAATGAGATTCCCGTAAGGACCAGGGATGGGGTAACAGTTTTTCTCAGAGATGTTGCTAATGTCCATGACGGCTATCAGCCTCAACTTAATGTTGTTAATCAAAACGGCTTGCGAGCAGTTATCTTCAATATTTTGAAAAATGGTGACGCTTCAACTCTTGCCGTAGTCAATCAAATTAAGGCAGCACTGCCCAATATACAAAAAATTGTTCCGCCTGCATGCAAGCTAACACTTCTGTCAGATCAATCTACATTTGTAAAAGAATGCGTGGCTGATGTTGCCCAGGAAGCAGCTACTGCAGCCGGACTTACTGCTTTGATGATGCTGGTGCTGTTAGGGAGCTGGCGCAGCACTGTCATTGTGGCAACATCAATACCGCTGGCTATGTTGTCGTCCATTATCGGATTGCATATCTGCGGGCAAACTATTAACTCAATGACTTTAGGCGGGCTTGCTCTTGCTGTCGGCATGCTCGTCGACGATGCTACTGTGGCAATTGAGAACATACATCGCCATCTTGATCTCGGTGAGTCTATCAGCAAGGCGATTTTGCAGGGCTCCGAAGAGGTGGCTGTGCCGGCGCTGGTCTCCACTCTCGCTATATGTATAGTCTTTGTGCCTGTCTTTTTCCTCTCCGAACCGTCGCGTTCATTATTTGTTCCGCTGGGGCTGGCTGTGGCTTTTGCCATGATCGCTTCTTATGGACTTTCCCGGACAATCGTCCCTCTCATGGCAAAGACACTTCTGGCGTCAGAGGCTAAAGGGGAAGCTGAGGCTGCCCCTGGTGCCGAGATGTTGAACTCGGCTAATCTTCCCGGTTCTGGACAAGGTGGCAGTCGGTGTCCATACAGTCAATCTTCAGTGCTCGGTCAGATTGGCAATTATCTTCCGGGGCTCTTTGTCGTTATTCGCTTCTTCGTCTCCTGGCTAATGGCAGTTATGAACAGGCATCTCTTCCAACCTCTAGGAGCTGTCTTCGGGAAGGTGCATGAAGTGATTGACAGACACTTTGAACAGCTGCGTCTTCAGTATCGCAACACACTGGATTGGGCGCTCGGGCACCCGAGAATTGCTGTTTCCCTTTTTATTTGCTTCTACCTCCTCTCCTTTTGTCTGCTGCCTCAGATAGGTGAAGATTTCTTCCCGGCAATTGATGCCGGGCAGTTGCGCTTGCACGTTAATGCTCGCCCGGGGACCAGAGTAGAGGAGACAGAGCGCATCTTTAAGCACATTGAAAGAGCTATTAAACAGGTTGTGCCGCCGAGTGAAATTCAGCTCATGACAGACAACATTGGTATTCCTGTAAGTGGTGTTAACTATGCATTTTCAGATAGTCAGACTATAAGTGAAGCTGATGGGGAGATACTTGTATCACTCAAAGAAGAGCGCAGTCATGGCACCTTTTATTATCAAAGGCTGATAAGGGCGATGCTCAAACGGGACTTCCCTGAAATTGTCTATTATTTCCAACCAGCCGACATTGTTACTCAGATTCTCAATGCCGGGCTGCCTGCTCCAATTGATATTCGCCTGACAGGACTCGACAGGAAGGGGAATTATGAGATAGCCCAGAAGATCAAGCATGATGTGGAAGAGGTGCCGGGGGCTGTCGATGTCTGTGTTCATCAAGTCGTTTCTGCACCGCAGTTTGTTGTTAATGTGGATAGAACAAGGGCTAATCAGCTGGGGCTAACTCAACGAGATGTCTCCAACTCAGTTCTGGTCTCTTTGAGTTCAAGCTTTCAGGTGGCGCCTAATTTCTGGTTGAACACGCAAAATGGAATTAATTACAATCTTGCTACCCAGACGCCGCAATATGACCTTAGCAGCCTGGACAATCTGCGCATTACAGCAATTACCGGTGCTGACAGTCCAACTAAGGTGGTGCCAGGAACTTATCCACTGCTGCAGTTGCAACCTCAACTTCTCACTAATCTGGCTACTCAACAGCGCATCGGTACACCGGCAGTTGTCAATCATCTCAATGTGCAGCCTGTATATGACATCTATGCTGCTTGTCAGGGGCGCGATTTGGGCGGTGTCTCCAGGGATATCAGAAAGATCCTGGATGATTACAGGCCAAAGCTTCCTCATGGCAGCTTTCTTATTATGGGCGGGCAGGTCAAGAGCATGGTCACCGCCTTTGCTGGTCTGTTAGGCGGGCTGGCGCTGGCGCTCGTTCTTGTTTATTTGATGCTTGTTGTCAATTTCCAGTCCTGGGGCGATCCTTTGATTATACTCATGGCTATCCCCGGGGCGTTTTCTGGCATCATCTGGAGCCTTTTTGTTTCACAGACAACTTTTAGCATCCCTGCTTTGATGGGGACAATCATGACTGTGGGGGTTGCTTCTGCCAACAGCATCTTGATGGTCACTTTTGCCAATGAGCAGAAAGCAGAAGGGCTAGATGCCAGAACTGCCGCTTTAAATGCAGGCTTCCAACGTTTCCGTCCTGTTATCATGACAGCCACGGCGATGATTATAGGTATGATTCCTATGGCCATTGGTGCCGGACAGGGCGGTTCGCAGAATGCGCCCATTGGCAGGGCGGTTATAGGTGGGTTGACAGTGGCAACATTCTCCACCCTTCTTTTTGTTCCTCTTATATTCTCTCTTCTAAGAGGCGGCAAGAAAAGAGATAATGAAACAGGTCAGTCGGAGTCAGTTTAAGAATATGAGTTCTCCCTTTCAGTCACAGTCCAAAGAAAACTCCAGTTCAAGTGGAGGAGGCAAGCCGGTTTTCCTTTTCCTGGCAGCTCTTGCTGCTTTGCTTGTAGTTCTTTTTATTGTCGGGGTTCTTCCTCGTATAGAGCAGCGCAGAGAGCTTAAGCAAGCTGAGGCTGAGACAGTCAATGCCGTCCGGGTGGTCAACGCAATACTGGCCCATCCTGCTGCCACAACTGAGTCAATAAGACTTCCCGGCAATATAAATGCCATTCTTTACACGACCATTTATGCCAGGGTAGACGGTTATCTAAAGAGTCGCTTTGTAGATATTGGCGATCATGTGAAAACAGGGCAGCTGCTGGCAGTAATTGATACACCGACAGTGGATGAGAAGCTCAATCAAGCCAGGGCTGATCTTAAAGAGGCGGAGGCTGCCCTTCTTGAAGCCAAGGCTCAGTTCAAGGAAGCAGTTGCTCAAGATGTTAAGGCTGCTGCAGAAGTAGAGAAGGACAGATCCAATCTGAACTATGCCAGTGTGACAGCTAAGCGCTGGATTGATTTAGCTGTAAGGGGAGCTGTGAGTCAGCAGAGTCGTGATGAGAAAGTTCGATCTCTCGAAGCTACTACAGCAAATTTAAATGCAGGCATTGCAGCTGAAAAAGCAACAGCAGCTCAGGTCAAGGCAGCTGCAGCACAAATAAATGTTGCTGGCGCCAAAGTGGTAGCCCAGGAGGCTAATGTGAAGCGGCTTGTAGCCGAGCAAGGCTTTCAAAAAGTGGTGGCACCTTTTGACGGTATTATCACAGTGCGCAAAGTCGACCCGGGAGCGCTCATTACGCAGGGCAGTCAGTCGACGACTCTGGAGCTGTTTCAGCTGGCAAAGATTGACCGGTTGCGTATTTATGTAGGCGTGCCGCAGCGTGTTGCTCGTTATCTCAAGGCAGGAATGGCAGCCGACATAAATGTGACAGAGTTTCCTGAGCGAAAGTTTGTCGGTCATGTCACCAATGTTAGTGGCGCACTTGATCCTAATACGCGTACCAGGCAGACTGAAATACAGATTGAGAACCAGGACCATGCCCTGTTGCCAGGCATGTATGCCGAGGTTAACTTTACCGGTATGCGCGAAGCACCCTGGATTAGAGTGCCTGGCACTACTGTCATTACGCGTACAGACGGGCTTTATGTAGCAGCAGTCAAGTCCGGCAAAGTGAACTTTCAGCGCATAACTGTAGGTAGAGATTTTGGAGACACTATCGAAGTGCGCGCCGGTCTTAACGATGGCGACGAAGTCATTGTCAGTCCGGCAGACGATTTGCGTGAAGGCGAGCAGGTTAAGACTAAACGAGTCGAAGTTAAGACGAGCTGACAGCAGGGACAGACTATTTCCGCGCGTGTGCTGAAAGATCAGTGCCTGCCTTGCTGCACTATCACTTTGTCCTGCTCGATTATTGAGCGGAAGGCTGCACTTATTGCTGCCCAGTCGACGATGTCCACCTTCCATGGCAGATCAGATTGTGAGAAAGCTTCGTCCAGTGCGGCACTTTGCGCAATGCTCAAAGGTTGTTCAGTGATTATGGCAAGGTCCAGGTCGGAAAAAGGTTTGACTATCCCTTTGACGCGCGAGCCAAAGGCCCAGACCTCATAATGCGGAACATGTTTACTTAGAATGTCGCGCACGATTTGCCAGTGCTTCTGATGAGCTCTGATAGGACAAGTCTTCTTCATGTGATACGTGTCTTGAGCTGATCGCGTAAGTAAATAGCTTCTTTAAGAAAGTCTGGTATGCCTGCCACTACCTGTAGGGCGATGTTTTCGTCGTATGTATGGCTGGTCTTTGCGCGCATCTGGCGATAAGTGCGCCAGCATGCCCAGTCACCACTAAGGATCCCTTTCTCATTGCCGGAACGGATCAGTTGCTCGAACGGCATGGCGTCATATTGACCAGGAGTGGGTGAGATTGATTCTAAATACCGTTGGAGGATTTTGTGGCTGAGCTCATAAGTAAATTCGAAGCGCTGGATCAGTCCATCGCGAATCTGTATGTCGGTAATGTCCCGCTTATAGCGCTCAAGCCCTTCTTTCAAACGGCTGATTGCATTTTCCAGTGCGCTGATGTCAAGCTTCATGCTGTCCCCTGTTAGAATGGCGCTTCTGCTTAACAGTAGATTATAGGAGAGTTTGATTAACAGATCCTTTGCAGTCTGTTGCGGTTTACCTGACAGGCTAGCTGTCTAACCTTTACGAATCTGCCAGAAATCTTCGCCGAGGCTATCCCAGGGAAGACGATGCTCGTCCGGGCTGCTGGGGTTGAAGCACTGGTTGACGAAATATACCATGCTGGCTGTCTTGTCCCATGGGTTGGCCATGCCGTGGGCGACGCCGCGAGGGATGTAGAGCAGCTGTGCTCGTCCGCCACCCATTACAATACGCATTGAGCTCTGGTAGGTCGGCGAATCTTTACGGGCGTCAAGCAGTCCAACTAAAAGCCTGTCATAAGGCATGACAAACCAGACGTCTTCCTGGTTGTAATGCAAATGGAATGCTTTGATTACTCCGGGCATGACCTGGGAGAAAGTAGATTGCCTGACCTTAAACTCAGGGAAAAGCTGTAGATTCCCTTGATCGTCCAGCCTGATTATTTCAGCCAGTGCGCCGCCGTCGTCTATGAACAGGTTCAGATTAAGGAGTTGAATCCCCTCAATTGTTGGTTTTTTTGAGTAATCCTGCACAGAAAGATTGCTTGCATATGCCCGACCAATTGCTTCTGCATTTAAAGATTTCAACATCAGCGCCTCAAAGCTCTTGACAGCAAAAAGCTGTCTTTATCCATCATTGCTCATAAGAATAGCATGACCCAAGCCGCAGTCAGGCAGTATCAGAGGCTCTTCAAAGAATCTTCAGGTGTCAGGACAAAGAGCCCAGGTCCAGATAGTTGCGAAGAGACTCTTCCCAGGGGACAACATCACGGCCGATTGTGTGAATCAATGTTGTCTTGTCCAGCACAGAGTATTTAGGACGGGTGGCAGGACGGGGAAACTCTTTGGTAGCTATCGGTTGAACTTCGGCAGCAGTGCCACGCAAAATTTCGCGGGCAAATCCACACCAGTTGGTGACCCCACCATCGGTGGCATGATAAATGCCCCAGCGCTCAGTGGCTATGAGGCCGGCAAGACATTCTGCAAGGCTCAGCGTGCATGTAGGCGAGCCCCACTGGTCTGATACGACTCGCAGCGGCTTGTTTTGCCGAGCCAGCTCTTGAATTGTGTTGACGAAATTGCGCCCGTTAGGACCATAGAGCCAGCTGGTTCTAACGATGTAGAACTTTGTCAAATGGCGTCTTACTGCTTTCTCTCCAGCCAGTTTTGATTTTCCATAGATTGAGAGCGGATTGCAAGGATCCCAGGTGGAATACGGATGATTCTGCTGTCCATCAAAGACGTAATCAGTCGACAGATAAAGAAGCGGTATATCCAGCTTGGCACAGGCAACGACAATATTTTCGGTGCCGTAGCCGTTAGTTAGGAAAGCTGCTTCCGGCTCGGACTCTGCTTGATCTACGTTGGTATAAGCTGCAGCATGAATTACTAAATCAGGGTTAGTATATGGCAGCATTTCGTCAACGTGCTGGTAGTTGGTTATATCCAGGTCGTCTTTATCAATACCCTTAACCGAGTGTCCACGCTCTTCCAAACAGGGAGCAAGAGCTTTGCCAAGCATGCCACCGGCGCCGGTGAGTAATACTTTCATCTCTAGCCCTTTCTTTATTTGCTGTTGCCTGACTTGGATCCTGCCAGGACTGGGGTCGCGGCAACATTTACAGCAGTAAACTCAACATTGCGTGAGACCGCCTTAAGCCAGGACTGATTGGTCTTGTACCAGTCGATTGTCTGCTTCATACCTGTTTCAAAACTGTGTGCTGGCGTCCAGCCCAACTCGTGCTGAATCTTGCTTGAGTCAATTGCATAACGACGATCGTGTCCTGGTCTGTCTTGGACATAGCGGATCATCTCTTCGCCGGCGCCAAACTCGCAAAGGACCAGTTTGGTTATCTCGATATTTTTCTTCTCATTATTGCCGCCGATATTGTAGACCTCGCCTGGTGTTCCTCTGTGGAAAACCATTTCGATTGCGCGGCAGTGATCTTCCACGTGCAGCCAGTCACGGACGTTGAGCCCATCTCCATATACGGGAACAGGTTTGCCTGACAGAGCGTTGCTAATAAAAAGTGGAATAAGTTTTTCGGGATGTTGATATGGTCCGTAGTTGTTAGAACAACGGGTAATCATTACAGGCATGCCGTAAGTGTGGAAGTAGGCGCGGCAGAGCATATCGGCGCCAGCTTTGCTTGATGAGTATGGGCTGTTAGGAGCTAGCGGAGTCTCCTCAGTAAAGTAGCCAGTTGCTCCCAATGAGCCGTAGACCTCATCTGTTGATACTTGCACATAACGGATGGAGTAGCTGCTGCTGTTCTTGTCGGTGCGTCCGTACTGGTAAGCAGCTTCGAGGAGGTTCTGTGTGCCTAATACATTTGTGTGTACAAAGACTGCCGGGTCGTCAATTGAGCGGTCTACATGTGTCTCGGCAGCTAGATTGATAATTCCGTCTATCGGTCCAAACTTCTCTCCTGAGACGATTGAGTGCACCAGATCGTGGTCCTCTATTCTTCCCTGGACAAACTTATAATGCGGATTGCTGGCGATGTCCTGGACATTCTCAACGTGTCCGGCGTATGTCATTGCGTCCAGGTTGATTATTGTGTAATCAGGATGATGCTTAAGAAGATGCCTGATGAGATTGCTTCCAATAAAACCAAGACCACCGGTGATGAGCAGTTGCATTTGTAATTCTCCGCTTGACAAATCTGTTCAAGTTTTCAACAACTTGGAAATTGTCTCCAGAAACCGCCTGGAGATCAACGTAATTTGCCTAATGTTGGCGTAATTTGCTGCTTTGCCGGACAGCTCGCTGTTTAGAAGCGGCGGGATGTCCAATACCCTCAGGCAAGCAGTTGGGATCACCGTAGCGGCGGCTCGAGAGCCGCCCGCTGGGCGGATGCAATCCGCCCCTACATAGACATTAGACAACTTCAACTTTGCTGTCGTCGCCCAGCATTAATCTGTAGGCTATAGGTTTGCGATTGCTGCGTGTAAGTTCGACATTGACTCCTATGAGGCTGTCTTCGACACGTCCATGGAAGTCCAGAATACGGCAGTTTTCACGCAGGATGGAGTGCTCTATTTCAGCATAGCTGACATAAGCTCCATCGCCTATTGAAGTGAAAGGACCAACATAACTGTGCTCGAGAGTGCAATTCTCGCCTATCACAGCCGGGCCTCTTACTGTGCAGCCGGAGATCTTGGTGCCGTGACCGATATGCACGCGTCCGGAGATACGTGTGTTGCTGTCGATGACGCCGTGGTTAGACACGTCTGTCATTTCATCCAGTACAACCCGATTGGCTTCAAGCATGTCGTCTTTCTTACCTGTGTCGAGCCACCAGGAGGTGAGTATGTGGCTGTCTACATGATGCTTTGTATCGACCAGGCGTTGAATTGCATCAGTAATCTCCAGTTCGCCGCGCTTGCTTGGCTTAATCTCGTCTATCGCCTTGTGGATATTCTTATTGAAGAGATAAACGCCGACAAGGGCAAGATTAGATTTTGGATGAGCCGGCTTCTCCTCCAGGCAGATAATCCGCCCGTCGCTATTGAGATGTGCTACGCCAAAAGAGCTTGGGTTTGGCACCTCTTTTAAGAGGATGAAAGCGTCAGCTTTGCTATTGGCAAAACGTTCCACAAGAGGAGCTACTGCATCTTTGATCAGATTGTCGCCCAGATACATAACAAAAGGTTCATCGCCGAGGAAGCTGTGGGCAGTCTTGACTGCATGAGCAAGACCAAGCGGTTCGTCCTGCTGTATGTACTCGATGTGGATGTCCCAGCGTTCGCCGTGGCCTACTGTAGATTCAACGTCTGCACCAGTTTCAGGGCTGACTATAATTCCCAGCTCGCTGATGCCTGCAGCTTTCATCGCCTCGATGCCGTAGAAGAGGATTGGCTTGTTAGCCACAGGCAACAGCTGCTTGGCTGCAGTATGAGTAATAGGCCGCATGCGTGTGCCTTTGCCGCCACTTAAGATAAGTCCTTTCATCTCTCTCCCCTGTTAGTTAAAATGCGCCACGCTTGCTAATAACCGCACGACCGGTGGCAAAGAGGATTCTCCAATCCAGCCAGTAACTCCAGTTGTTGCAATACCAGGTATCAGCGTCTACCTTCACATCATCGGACAGATTGTCGCGACCATTAATCTGGGCCCAGCCGGTGATACCTGGTGGGAACTGAAGGACGCCGTGAGCTTGGCGCTTAGCAGTCAGCTCAGTCTGATTATATAAGGCTGGGCGAGGGCCTACCAGAGACATCTCTCCCTTAAATACATTGATGAGCTGGGGTAGTTCGTCCAGGCTTGTTTTGCGCAGAAGCTGTCCTATGCGTGTAATCGGACTCGGTCGCTTGATCATTTCGTCTGTCGGCAGGTCGGGTGTGCCGGTAAACATGGTACGGAATTTATATATCTCAAAAAAACTGCCGTTGAGCCCGATGCGCCGTTGTCTGAAAAGGCAAGGACCATGTGAATCAAGTTTTATGCAGAGCGCTATGGCAATGAGGATCGGCGCAAGCAGAACAAAAAGGATGGTTGACAAGGCCAGATCTGTGACTCTTTTGAATAATAAACCTGCCTGAGGTTGCCTACGCTTCTGGCAGCTCCTGTCTGGTTTTACCGGGTTGTTCATTTTATCTTCCCAAACTGCAGCTATCACACTGCATCGACCTGCTTTATGATAACGAATTGACACTGCTGCCAGGAAGTGGTTCTCTTTCATACTGGAGCGCTTTGGGCAAGGATTAGACAGAGTTTTAGGAGCAAGACCGCACGTGCGTTTGTCGGTCATAATCGTTAGCTGGAATACTTGTGATTTGCTGCGCCGCTGCCTGGAGACGCTGAAGCCTGCAGTTGCTTGCCTGGATAGTGAAGTTTTTGTAGTAGACAACGGTTCGATTGACGGATCTGTGTCGATGGTAGCGTCTGAACATCCCTGGGTCCGTCTGATTGCTAATGATGACAACCGTGGATTTGCGGCTGCCAATAATCAGGCAATGGCGGTTGCTCAGGGTGAAATTGTCATGCTGCTCAACCCTGACACTGAAGTGCAGGCTGGTTGTATAGACAAGCTCATCAGCTTCCTGGATGAGCATCCGGCAGCGGCAGTGGTGGCACCACAACTGTTGAATTCAGATGGAACGATTCAACGCTCTTGCCGGCAATTCCCAACTTTTCGCGGCATGCTTTATGAGCTTGTCGGGCTGAGCCGGTTGTTCCCGCGTTCATCTATTTTTCGCCAGTACAAGATGCTTGATTGGAATCATGATGACGAGAGGCAGGTCGATCAGCCCGAAGGGGCATGCCTTGTTGTGCGCCGAGAAGTAATAGAACAGGTTGGATTACTCGATGAAGGTTTTTTTATGCTCTTCGAGGAAGTTGACTGGTGCTACCGGATAAAGCAGCATGGTTGGGAGATCTGGTTTACCCCGCAAGCCAAGGTTTTGCACCACTACGGGCAGTCGATCAAGCAGGTGAAGACAAAGATGATCATCTCGTCGCACCGTGGACTTTATAGGTTCTGGCACAAGCACTATCGCCAGCGGCGCTGGTACTTAGATCCGTTTGCCTGGGGCGGACTCATGTCTTTAGCTTATCTGCGCATACTTGCTCATCAGGTGAGACAGGTGCTGTCCGGTAACTTAAGGAGCGAGAAGGTTGCTTGAGATACGTGTTTGGATGCAAATGGTGACTTGTTATGGAAAATTTTGATCTGGTAGTTGTTGGTGGTGGCATCATTGGTGTGGCTGCCTTAAGGTCGTGCCTCAAGAGGCATCCTGGGCTAAAAGCTTGTCTTGTTGAATGCGAGCCCGAGCTCGCTGCGCACCAGAGCTCTCGCAACAGCGGTGTGGTTCATGTCGGCTATAACCAGAAGCCAGGGACAATTAAAGCTAAGTTTGTCGTTGAAGGCTCAAGGCGTCTGCGTCAGTTTTGCCGCGAGCACAAAGTTCCGTTAGTAGAAGATGGAATTCTTGTGGTGGCAAGAGATGAAAGCGAAGTGCAAGTTCTCGACGAGCTTCATAAACGCGGGCTGGCTAATGGTGCAGTCGTTGAGCTAATCAATCAAGATCGTTTGCTGCAGATGGAGCCTCATGCTTCAGGAGTGGCAGCACTGTCGGCTCCGGAAGGAGCAAGTTTTGATCCGCGGGCAGTTGTACTGGCACTGGCTGATGATGCTCGAGCTCTCGGCGCTCAGTTCTATCTTTCCGAGCAGGTGATTGGTCTGGCAGAAGATACAAACACTGTGCGTATAGAGACGACGAAACGCACTTTTACAACTAAGATTCTAGTGTGTGCAGCCGGACTCTATGCAGACAGGCTGGCACACAAGGTGGGGCTTGGTAAGCGTTACCAGATGGTGCCTTTCCGTGGCGAGTACCATGAGCTGGTCCCAGAGCGACGCAGCCTTGTGCGTTCTCACATCTATCCTGCACCCAACCTCAAGTTTCCCTTCCTGGGAGTCCATCTCTCCCGCACTTTTGACGGACGTGTTCTGGTTGGTCCTGGTGCTGTTCTTGCTATGGGGAGAGAATCATATAAGAACACCCAGGTCAATTTTGGCGATCTGCTCGAGATGGCAGGGTCTCCTAGCTTCTGGAAGCTGTTTGCCTCTGCTGATTTTAGAGAAGTAGCTCAAAAAGAATGGAAGAAAAGTCTCTTTGCTAGCGAAGTGCTGAAAGAGGCACAGCAGCTTCTACCTGAGTTGCGCACAGGAGATCTTGTGCCAAGCCGTGCCGGTATTAGAGCGCAGCTTGTTTCTGACAGTGGGCAGCTGGTTGAAGATCTAACTATCGAAGAAAGCGCGCTTACAATTCAAGTCCTCAATGCGGTAAGCCCAGCTCTTACCTGCTCACTGCCATTTGCAGATCACATTGTTGATCTTATTGAGAAGAGGCTGTGAACCGGAGATCTAGACAGCCACTGGAGCAGTAAAATGTTTTGGCTCGATTGCGCCGGCGGTGTCCATAATCTTTTTGAAAACAGGTATGACAGTATCTGGCGGTCCGGCAGCGACTATGCGTCCACCGTTAAACAGTACGGCTTTGTGGCACATGGAAGCGACCAGGCTGCTGTCGTGCGTAACGAGGATTATTGTTGTTCCTTCCCTGCGGAGAGCGTTTATCCTGTCAAAACATTTGAGTTGAAATTGCGCATCTCCAACCGCTAGAGCTTCATCCACCAGAAGAATGTCCGGCTCCACAGCGACAGCGCAGGCGAACGCCAGGCGTACGATCATACCGCTGGAATATGTTTTGGTGGGTTGATCGAAGAAGTCTCCAATCTCGGCAAACTCCTCAATACCATCCATTTTTCTGAGCATGTCGTCTCGCGTAATGCCGAGTATCATACCGTTCAAAAGCGCATTTTCGCGTCCGGTGTGGTCTGGTTGAAAGCCGGCGCCGAGCTCTAGTATGGCAGTAACCAGACCGTTAATGGTGATTGTGCCGGTAGTAGGTGTGAGAACGCCGGCCATGAGCTGCAACAAAGTCGACTTGCCGGAGCCGTTTGGTCCCAGCACTCCGGTCATTTGCCCTTTCTCGCAAGTAAGGTTGACGTCGCGCAAAGCCCAAAACTCTTTGTGAAAGCATCGTTGGTTGCGCCAGGCGAGCTCTTTTAAACGATCGATAGGACGATCATAAATGTTGTAACGCTTTGATATGTTGGTGAGCTCTACTGCAATCATTTATCACATCACGTCCGCAAATGATTTCTTTGTTTTTGCAAAGAAATAGTAGCCGGTTACGAAGACAATTACGCCGAGTGTTGTGTAATACGAAAAAGCTTTCCAGTCAGGTGGCAATCCCTCTATAATTGCTCGCCGATAGTCTCCTACCAGTCCGGCCATCGGGTTTATGTAGCAGAGAAACTTTAAATTGCTCGGGAAAAGGCTGGGGGGAAAGACTATTGGAGTTGCATACATCCAGACGGACAGACCAAGCGACATGAAATGGTAAAGATCTTGCAGAAACACGCCGATGCTGGCAGCAAACCAGCAGAGCCCTGTTGTGAATATAAGCTGTGACAACAGGATGAGTGGAATAAATGCAATAGTCGGATGTATCCGACCTGCATAAAGACTTGTGCCAATAACAATAAGGGCAAAACTTATGATTGCTGTAACGGCAGATGTGATCACTGCTACGACCGGAATGATTTCAAGCGGGAAAACAACGCGCTTGACCAGATTGGGTACTGCAAGGATAGCTGAGCTTGATTGTGTAAGCGATTCCGCAAAAGCAAGCCATGCGCTCAGCCCGGTCATCAGATAAATGGCGAAGTTGGTTGTACTACCGTCCTGCCCAAATTTGACCTTGAGTATGATCGAGAAGACAAATGTGTAAAGGAGGAGGTGCCCGAGCGGATTAAGCACAGGCCATATCATTCCCAGCATCGACCCTTTGTATTTGCCAATTAGGTCGCGATTGACCATCAATGAGATCAGATCTCTGTGCGACCACAAGTCAAGCAAGTTGACTCGTGAATGTACCGATGGTCCAAGGACGCGCACTATTTCGTGGGCGCTCTTTGTGTCCGAAGTCTGGAGAGTGAGGCTCATGAATTGCCGAGTATCTTACCCTGTTTTGGTATTGAAATGTCTGTATGGAACCGGCTGCGCAGACATGCCAGTTTACAAGATGATATCACAGGCTCCTTCGCCTCTCATGAGATGCGTTATATCACCACTGGATTGTTAAGGGATTGCTATAGTCTCCTTGCTGCACACCATTGTGATTGAGACTGCGAGCGCGAATCTGATAATAAGAATGCGCTGGGAAGGAGAATGTATTTAACTTCAGCGTCCCCTGGATAACATTGGCTGTACGCCTGGTCATGATGGCATCTTTCTGAACGCTTGCGTGAGTGCGGTCGAAGAAGTAGTTCGGTCTCGAGACTTCAACAAGGGTAGCTGTAGCGTCAGGAATGTGCGAGCTATCGAAGGCCAGCGTTGTTGCATCAGATACGCCTTCGAATACCCCACGCAGAGAACAGACTGGCCCGCTAAGTGTGAGCGTAGGCACAACAAGGGATTCTGGGAGTAGTTGGACTTGTGTGAGCTCGAGAGATGGACACTGTGTGAAGGAAATCTTGAGACTCTTAACAGAATCAGCTGCGTACCACCGCCAGTAGCGCGATAGTGGAATGAGAATTTTTACAGAATCTTTGGTGCGCTGCAACCTGATTGGTTGAGTTGCTCCATCGCCTTTAGTCCCATGCCAGGAAACGGCAACTGAGGCGTAGTCATCTGTGCTGGCAGCTTGCTGCCCACATTCATCAGAACAAAGCTTACTTTGAGCTGCACTCCTCACCGTTCTGATGGTTAGCTCAAGATAGTCAGCCGCTAGAGGACTAATGTTGAGCCCGGAAATAGTGATACCGTCCCCGTCACTCGGATTCCAGATTTCGATGCCTTCTGCTGTAGCACGATACGTGGCATTACCAGCGGTGCAGGGTTCCCAGAGCTGACTTTCCCGTAGGGGCGCGTCGGGACGCGCCCACCGGGCGGCTCTCGAGCCGCCCCTACGGGTATTCCAACGATCTGCTTGCAGCTTATTAATAGGGTGCTCAACCATCCCTGGGGGCGCGGGTGTATCTCCAAGGCGTATGGGCGCAGGCGGATCTCCAAGGTGTATGGGCGCAGGCGGATCTCCAAGGTGTATGGGCGCCAACCGGGTTCCAAGAAGGTGTAGGGGCGCGTCGGGACGCGCCCACCGGGCGGCTCTCGAGCCGCCCCTACGGTCATCCAAACGTGTGAAGTTAACAGTCTCGCCCGCTCTTGCTGTAATTGATGTTTTAGAACTTGCCGAATTCTGACCTGACTGAGACGTTCTCAGGACTAAGTCAAGCGATATCCACTGGTGGTCGTCAGCCCGCCACACAAAGACGCCTTTGATTAAGTGCTTCGCAAGCAACTCCTTAAAGCGCGTGGGATCAATTGCATCAGGATCTCCAAACATGACCGGGTCGAAGGTAAGGAAATGCTGAGCTGAAGCCTGTTTTACAAACGGCTCACTCAGCATCATTGCAAAAGTGGCTCCATTGAGGATCATATGGGCGCCACTGTGTTCCTTGGGAATCCCAAGCACGGCTATTGTCTCGCCTGGAGCTAGCTTCTGGCATAGAAGTTGCGCCTGTCTGGCTACGGAGGCGACAGTCTTGCCTGCTTGAACCCAGGGAATATTATTTAGGTAAGAGATGCGTGCAAATAGAACAACCAGGGCAGAAAGGATTATTGTGCCTATAACTGAAAGACGTTGAGCTAGCGGCTTTCCTATCTCGCTGTGTTGTCCGCGAGGAGCGAGTGTTAGCACTGCAGGGATTATACAAAGAGGCACCGACAGGAAGAATGCAAACCTGCTTCCCTCCAGGTTGTATCCCAGTCCCCAGAGCTGATAAATTGGTGCGGCAGCGCTTGCCAGCCAGGCTGCTGCAAGAAGAAGCCACCGCCACGGCATGTCTCGCCCAAGCAAGCGAATGGAAAGGATTATGGCGAGCACACAATAGATAGCAACCAGAAGTGTTAGATAGATGCCGGCATCATGAAAGACACTGTAGTTGAGCGGGAAGAACAAACGCCGGACACTGTCAAGATCGGTCCACTTACTTACGATTGCGCCAAACTGCGAAGCGCCAATTCCACCAGTGTAACCGCCTGTTAGCGTACCGAGCGCCAGATAGCGGACCACAAAGTACAGTGCTGCAAGCAACCAAAATGGACAGCTGAGCGAAAGAGCCGATCTGAGTGAACGCGAAAGGATGACGCGCGGTCGTTGTACATTGCTTTCATGCTCAAATTTAGTTGCTGTCTGCTGAGTATCTTTCTCCACAATGTGCTGGTTTCTGAGTTGAAGGAAGCCAATTGCTGATGCTACAACAGGCAGTCCAATTGCCATTTCTTTAGTAGTAAGTGCTAACCAAAAGCTAGCTAGACTGGCTGCAAGGGCAATGTGGGATGAGTTCCATAAAGGTTTCCTTTCTGTCGCAATTCTGCCTTCTGGTGCACCTGCTGGGTTCTTGTCCAGACTCTCACCAGGTACAGTTGCAGGAGGGTTGCTGTAGGAACGCAAAGAGCTACTCACAACAAGTAGATACAAGCTAAGCAGGTAAAAAAAGCAACAAACAATGTCAACTCGCCCGACTACCCAGGAGATGCTCTCACAGTGCAGCGGATAGGAAGCAAATAGTGCGGCAGCAAAAAACGCTGCTAGACGTGAGCGTGTCCGATGCCAGCTCGCGGTAAGCCTTTCGATAAGAAGATACAGGAAGCATGAAGTGCCGATAAAATACAAAATATTACTCAGATAGAAGCCAAATGCCCTGGCACCCCAAACGAGATAGTCGATCACTAGCGATACAAGGAGCCATGGGCGGTAGACGCTCATGCTGGGTATTTGCATGTAGTTGCCAGTGAAATTGGACCAGAAGAGAGCAGGCTGTCCGTGGAAGATATGGTGTATATACAAGATTTCGCCAAAATCATCGGCTAGAAAGTAGCTGCTCAATGTACGCCCGAAACAGTAAAAAACTATGCAAGACAGGATTAGCAGATGAACGAGGCGGTTTGTCGCCAACAGCTCCAGGCTGGTAGTTACGTGCTGATGCCATGCTGCGGGCGTGGCTGCATGAGCAGTCTCCGTATCCGTCGATAAAGGTGTGCGATCATTCACTGGCATTCTTGTTTTCCACTGCTCACTAAAGGATGTAATGTCCTGGGTTCATTGGTAATGACGGGAGCCGGTACAGATCCAAATAAACATTAGAGAAGTGTACTGCCTGTGGCGTGCTGTTGGTATGCTCCGGAAACTTCGCTTCTCTGTTCAACTGCTGGCAGGTGAGGGTGAACTCATTCAAGAGTCCAGGCATGGCTGCTGGCACAAGCGGAAAGGCGATATCAAAGTTAGTGCTTTTCTCGGCTGATGTTATCTTGCGTGGAGCCCAGGGGCTGTCGTAGTGATAGCTCAATCCGGCTGCAGTTCTTGAGTTTGCTGTGATGTGCAGGCTTGCTGCCAGAGGAGCAGTCTGTCCTGTCACTTGACCGGAAATTCGCACCAGCCAGCAATCAGACTGGGAATATCCGGGCAGAGAACCGATTGTTGTTGATACTGTTGTATTGGTGCCGGTAGTGCTTATGGTGGGAGCAACCAGCTGGTGTGACAGGCTTGTAAGATGAGTTTCACTTTGTCTGTAAGCTGGCGGTGCAACAAGAAAACGGATAAGGAGCTCACCGCACGGTAGTCCTGGATCCGCTGAGAGATCGTCTGTCCGACTTGAGGCTATGGGAAGCGTGAGCTTTGTGTCCAGGCAGGTGTCGGTGAAGCCACAATCATTCTCCACTCCATAGAAAGCTTTCTCCCATGAGTATAAGGCTGGATCAGGAACCTCAAGATAACTATTGCTCGTGTGGTAGGCGCCGAACAGAGGTACTGCTGGACCACCGGCTTTGTCCAGCTCCACAGTTAGCGGTTGTCCTGCTTTCTGGTTCTGCAGCAGCTCTGGGGGAATAGGAATAAGGAACCACTGTCTGAGATCTAAATTGGAGATTCCAGCCGCATAAGTGAGACATTCAAAGATGTACTCGCCTTCCAGGAAAAGTGAGTTTATGCCCAGGTGTTTTAATTGTGTCAGGTCTTGCAGGAAAGGAAGGTTGGGAATGAGGAGAGCCTTGACAGGGGCTCCGTTGATTTTAAGGATGATTGAACTGTTGAGTGGTTGCCACCCGTTGCCATCAATCATGAGATAGCATTGCCGGTTCCGCAACTCTGGCAATTTTGCAGAAGGCAAGATAATCTCTTGTGTAACCTTCTGCCCGGGTTCTCTGAGCATACAACGCCATTCCCACCAGCGGCCGTGTGCTCGCAGCGGCAGACATAGAGACGGCATCAGCAGTAGTGTCAGCAGGATCAGTCCGATTCTCGCCAGTCTGAGGTTGCCGCTCAGAAGTGGTAGCAAACGCCAGATTGCCCACGCAGTTCCCAGGAGTGCTGTGACCTTGAGAAGCGATGTGGCAGTGAGCGCGAAGAACAGGTGTGATGCGCCGCTAACAGACAGGATGAGAGGAAGTATGTCTGACTTCTCGATCCAGAAAAGGATGGAAAGGGCAG
The DNA here is from genome assembly GCA_903835185.1 of uncultured bacterium. Taxonomy (GTDB): domain Bacteria; phylum Cyanobacteriota; class Vampirovibrionia; order Obscuribacterales; family Obscuribacteraceae; genus CAILLX01. The sequence continues at coordinate 36,067 of CAILLX010000233.1, forward strand.
CAAAAGCAACTATGGCGCGATCATATGGCGTGCGTCGCTTAATAAGCTGAATCAGGCTGACGAGTCCAGCGGCGGCAAAGAGAATCACCATGGGCATGGCTGTCAGATTGTATCTAGGCACAGTGATGAAAGCCATGTAAACAAACTGGAACAGCAATAATCCAAACAAAAAAGTGCGAGAGGCAAGCTGTCCTCTTGTAGGTGCGATGCCTGGCTGGGCAATAAAGCTGATGATTAGCCCTGCTGCTGCAAAGAGGAGAAGCAGCTGATGAATAAGGACCTGGGCGTATTCGTCAAGCGGACCGATCGACGTTCTAAAATCATTCCATGGGAATTTGAACAGGCGCACCGGCTTGTCCAGCATCAGTTTCATCCAGCGGCTCGGACTTGTGCGTACGCTTTCTTTAGTTAGCTGAAGAAAACTTTTCTTGTCAGCACCAGTGCCGTCCGGATAGGGGAAGGAAAGCCAACCTTGTGTGTTGGGATTGTTGCCTGTAAAAAAGTTGTAGTGTGCGACTCGGTCCACAATTAGCCCGCCTTTACCAAAAGCAAGTTGTTGCAGTCCGAGCCATGGAAGAGCAATCATGGCGCACCCAGCCAGCACAATAAACAATGCCAGCCACGGTCGTCTGCTGCGATTTTGCCAAAAAGTGATTGGCATGATGACAAGCGAAATAACAAACATGATAGAGCGTGTGAGCTGCAATGACATCATTGTGATTCCAGTCAAAAACAGTGCCCAGGGTGGATTGCCTCGTAAGAAAAAGCCACGTACAGTGAGCCATGCTGTCAGACAGAGCAGGAAGCAAGCAAACGACTCAGAGTAAAATCTGCCGCTGTTTAAGATAAAGGACGGATAGATGGCAGCGGTCAGTCCGGCAACCAATCCAATCCGCCGGCTCCAGGCATGAGAGCCGATTAGAGCGATGAGGACGCAGGAAGCAGCAGTTAGCAGTGATTGCACTGCAACTGGTGCAGCCCAGTTGCTGAATGAGCAGGCAGCACCTGTTAATGCAAAGCAAGAAAGGAGATAGAGTGGAAAAATCGGTCCTGAAATGAAGAAGTCTTTGAGTTCAAGGAACTGCCTATGCACTTGTGCTGCTGTCTGGCTGGATGCCGCGCCCAGGAAGCAGGAGCCGCACTGTTCCCAGAAGCTGTGTGGTAGTTGAGCGAGATTCTGCAGCGCCTGGGCGTTGCGCAAATATTCAGCTGCATCACAACTGAAAGCAATGTCGCTGTGTTGAGTAGCAAGGTTGAACCAGAGTCTGAGTCCAGCTGCTAGCAGAAAGATTGCTGACAGCGCAACTAAACCAAGTCTGTCTCGAGTGACATCACTCGGGCTCAGGTGGTCTGGTTGTTTGCTCTGGTCTGAAATTACAACTGGTTTAGACACCTGAAATTGTCTTGCCTAAGAGGTCTAACCTCGGCGGGATGGTAGAAGAACCGAATAAGTGAACTATACAGTTAACCTGATAGGTCTTTTGATTACACTAAAAAGTTTCTAAGCTGTATTTTGTATAGAATAATGCTTAGTAACATCATTAATTGCATCCCTGTTTTGACTTCGCAGCAGCTGCCAGGAGCGCCGGTATCCTGCCGGTTTCTGCGCGTTAATGCTGGCTGGAAGCCGGTGCTTCCAGGTGCGAGCAATTGCCTGTGCCGCGACATCCTAACAAAGATGATTTACTTGAGATGTTGTAATGCTTATGTGCTGTTTGACTATTGATCAAATTACACTATTGGAGAGAATATCAATCAGCAGGAGTGTTCGAATCGGATAGAGATTGTCCGATTCGTCAGCACTTGCAGTAGTGGGCGGAGCAGGTATGAACCAGATACAAACAGATGGTTGCGGTGATGAAGGACCGGTTCAAAGCAGTATGGATAGTCTTTCGACTCGGGCTTACTCGACTATCCACCTGTTGGCTTTTGGATGTCTTCTTATCCTGATACCGGCTCTCATATGCTTCTTCTTCATACGGTCCAACGGGATCAATGTGCCTTACATGGATGAGTGGACGGTGTTGCCGTATGTCCAGCAGTTTTATTCAGGCAAGCTGGACCTGGTTGCATTCCTAAATGTGCAGGATAGCGAACATAAATGCTTTGTACCGTTTGCCCTGTGGTTGCTTGTTGTGGGAGTCACCAAATACAACGACATTGCTTTAATGTACTGCATCTATACAGTTGTTGCTTTGTCATGCGCGCTATTGATAGCACTTGGCTGGCCGCTTGTTCGTGGCAGGAAAAATGCTTTGTTGATACTGAGCCCGATAGCCTGGATCGTATTTAGCATTCGATCTTGGGAAAACCTGTTGTGGGGAATGCAACTGACAATAACGATGTGTGTTCTGCTTGTTATTCTGACAGTGTATTTACTGAGCCGATCGCGACGAATTGACCTGAACTTTGTTGGAGCTGCCTTGGCAGCCTTGGGTGCTACATATTGCATGGCTAACGGTGTAACAGCCTGGGTGCTCGGGCTTCTGCAGATATCTTTGCAACGATTTGTGTGTTTTGGAGTGCCAATTGAAAAGGTGGAGCACCGAAAATGGTGGCAGATGCTGGCAGCATGGATGGTGTTGTCTGTTGCCGCTGTTATGGGTTATGCAACCCACCTTAATCTTCATGTACATGAACAGAACTATTCGGGAAGCCTGACGCTAGCTGTACTTCGGCATGATGTTTTGCGAGTGGTCAGGTTTTTTCTTGCCTGCTTTGGGAGTCCGTTGGCGATTGAGCCATCTACGGCAATAGCCATGGCTTGCGTGCTTCTTGCTGTCTTTGCAACTGCGCTATTCTCACTGCTGCGAACCCCCGTGGACAAGCGAAAGCAAGCTGTAGCTCCTATAGTTCTTTTTACTTTTGCTGTTTGCACAGTTGTCCTTGTCACGATTGGACGGTTCGGTGGGGGGCTTGACTCTGCACTACATTCTCGATATTGCACCTTTACTAATCTTGGCGTTGCTGGGTTGTACCTGCTTCTGCTTGCATTGGGACCAGCAAAGACGTCTTTCGACTCACTACGTACCGGGATTTTGATTGGCATCATCAGTGTTGGTACCTTAGCCACCTGGCAATATGGAATTTTGTGTGGAGATGATCTCCGCACTTCGCGAGTCATTCTGGCTAATGCTGTGAGATACCACAATCTTCAGAGTGATGATACCTTGATTAGGTATGCGGACGTGGGTGCACCGGATCTGGTGCGCAATGGCATTAACTATCTGGAACGCCATGATATGAGCGTTTTTGCCGACGTGCAGCCACCTCAGCTGGCTGGTCTCCTGCGAACAAACAGTGCTCCTTGCTTTCTCCTGGACACAATTAACTCTGCACCCTCTCATGCCTACCCGTTGCAAAAACATGTTGTTATTGACACTAAAACACAGCCTACTCTGGAGTTCAGAGGTTGGGCAATTGACTTTGGATCTCGCAAACCGTGTTCTGCGGTCTTTGTCAACATCGATAACAAACTTGACATTCCTGTTGCAATGGGCATTCCGTACAGAGAATTAGTTAGCAGGTTCAGGCGTCAAGAATTTCTCTATTCCGGGTTCGGTGGCACATGCCGTTCGGATCTCCCCGGAGTTGGCGTGCATACTGTTACCTTGAAAATCATCTCTCCTGATCTGAAGTCCTATTATCAGAGCGGACCGCTTGCTGTTATGAGCAAGGGAATACGGCCGGTGTTGAACAAGGAAGTTCGGCCGGTGCCGGATAGATTTCGGTGTGAAGGCACTTGAAATAACTACATCTTTTTGGTATGGCGATGTTGCTTGGGTAGGGTGTCGTACTGCCAGA
>CAILLX010000234.1 GCA_903835185.1 uncultured bacterium
AAACTCTCTTAGGCACACGGGTATATCTGAAATTGGCAGCACAAGCCTTCTCCGCAAAAAGATCATGGGAGAATAGCATCATTGCTCGGAAAAGGCCATCCTGACAACGCAATCTTTGGACTTTTGCCAAAGCCCAGTTACAACTACACAGCCGTAAAGAGCTGAGCGAGCGCAACTTTGTGTGTGGCAATGACTCCTGCGGACTAACACTCTGGAAACAAAATCACACAATTAGAAACCATACATCTCGAGGAGACTCAGACCTTTTGGCGGAAAGCCGTTATCGACCAGGCTACGCAGGCGCGCCATGTAGGCGTCTACTTGCTCGCTGGACATATCTGTTTCACCTTGCATCTTCTGCCTGCCCGGGGTAGTGTCAAACTGTTCCAGGAACCGGCGCGGTCCGGCAGCTATATCTTCAGGTAGCGGCTGTCCTGCCAGCTTCTCTTTGACAGTTTTCATAATGCTGAAGTCTGAGCTTGTTCCCCATGTGGGTTCTGGGTTGGTGGAGAAAGCTAGTTGTAGGTCTATATTGGTTACTTCTGAAGCGTCCTGTTCTATGTTGGACTCCGCAGTTTTTGCCAGGTTTCGCACACAGCCTTTATTGATCACCATATTTAGAAAACTGAGATCGTCATCACCCTCAGCTGTCCTTTCAACAATACTTGTCAAAACCTGTCTTCTCAGAGCTGGATCCTTTTCAATAATCTCCCACGCCTTCTCTCCGATACGGTTGTCGAGAACGTCAAGCGTTGCTTTGGCTGCACTGTCAGACCCGCCGGCAGCTTCCTCAATCCTGGCGACCTCCTCGGCAGGTATTGATAGTTGTTCCAGTGCCTGCTGGCGCAAGTGATCGTTCAGATTTTTTCCTGCCAGTTCCTCCATCCAAACACGGCACGGAGCGCCATCCAGCTCAATTGTTCGTTCTGCCACTGCCGCGCACTTGTTGCCCCAGCCAACATGATCGCTTATCCACCTGGCGTACCTGGCATGGGCAAATTTTTCCTGGGCCAGCACAGTTAGCCCGGAGTCAGGCAGTTCAAGTGGGCGTACAAATACATCTACTGAGCTGCCATTAGCTAAAGTTACACGACCAGTTATTCCTGTATGCACTTCATTGAGCTCGCCCAGCTTCATGTCGCCTGTGCGTTCGAATGAACCGGTCTCCAGCGCGTGCTGTATCCAGGAGTTGTGAGTTCCCACAACCCTATTCACAGTCACATCGCCAACTGGCTCCACTTTTGAATCGGTCCTGCTTGCTGGCTTGTCTGCTGCTTTGTCGGCTGGAACTCCATCAGCTGCTTCAACCTTTGCGGCTGGGTGTAAATCTTGCTGTCCGGTTTGAGCAGGTTCCATACTGGCAGAGTGTACCGGTTCAGAAGTTATCCTTGCTGATGAAGCAATCCGACCTTCCAGAATGGTGGTGGATCGGCTTGGACCTGAGAGCAGTTCAGGATGAGTCAGTTCGTCAACTCGATTGTGCAGGGATGCTTGCCCTTCAAGATTGCTTGCCATCCGGTTTGTTCTTGCCGACGCTCGCCACTGAGCAAAGCTCTTTGTACCGGCGAAAGCTCCTGATGTGCCGACCATCATCATTCCGGTGTCGAAAACAAAGTGTCCAAGGTTCTTCTTCATTGCTGCGACATTGCCACTTGTTGCTCCGTCGCTCCAGGTCTTCGCAACAGTGTCGCAGATGCCTTTTCCGTGGAGGTAGAGGTCATAACTAAACATGCCTGTAAAGCCGGCTCCTGCCATTGCCGCTCCCAACCGTATTGCTCTGCTACCGCGCTGGGCAACCCCCAGCATCAGTCCGGTTCCTATGGACCATGCCAGTTTGATGCCTGTGGCTGTCTTGTCATGGTAGGCTTCTCTGGCCCCATCTACCACACCAAGCACCAAGCCTTCACCCACAACTTGAGCTACTGTAGCTGTGCGCTTCGCCTTGTCAGCAACCCAGAATAGTGAATCCTGGGCAAGCTTTGACAGAGTTAGTCCGTCGCTATTGCCCGACTGGTTGTCTATTTCAGCCCGTGGACGAGTCATATTTCATCCTTCCGACACAGAGATCAGTTGCCATGACTATGTTAAGTACATCACCAGAGCAGGTCGAGGGTGAAAATCCCATTGTTGTTTGAATTAATAAAAGATTGTCTGTTCGGAGATCCCAGCTATGACAGCATCTGAAATTGTTTGTACTCTTATATACCGCCGGCACCGTTAGTCTCATTGGAGAATGGACGCCTTCCCGGTACTCCAGGCATGCTCCATTTAAAGACTGGTGTGATTGGATCTTCTTCATCCAGGTCTGGCTGATTGAGCTTATCACCTGCAGTGGTTGCGCCTTCGCCGTAGGGAAATAACTTGTTATCCAAAATGCTTTCACCGGCAGGTTGCTCAGGCAAGATTGAGCTGGCAGGCAGTGCTCGCGGGGCAGTTGTTGCTTTAAAAGTTATGCTTGCAGCCTCGAAGCCTGGCTGTGCTGAGCCTTGTCTTCTGTGCGCTTGACTTACAGGGATGGTGAACAAAAACGCCCTGGGTGAGCGAACAAATTTAATTGTGGAGAGGCTGAGCTTAAGACTGGATCCGTTGGCAAGAGCAACTTGCATTTCGCCCCCATCGACCGACATTATCCGGCCGCTGGTTGCTCCATCGTGTTTGAAGATTAGGTCGGGAGCGGCGGGATCGTCTATCTCTTTTAAGGACTCGCCAGCCTGGAAATAGACTAAGCCTGTGATGTGAGGCGGTATCGCTTCAGTTTCAGCCTCCACTTTTACGAGAAAGCCGGTCAAAGCCTGATTGGGCGCAAGATAGTCGTCAGCTGATGATTGCACCTGAACTCTATTTCCCTGTATTGAGACCAGCCCTTTTCGCAGTGTAAGCTTGCCTATTGCCTCAACCGGGACAGTACAGGAGAGACTTCCAGGACAATCAGGAGTATCCGGACCCAAAGTCAGAGGTGATGCGTTTGCGCCATGGCTGACAACGGCGCAGGCGCAGCAAGCATAAAGACTGGTTAAAAGAGAGCGTAAAGCAATCACTGTTGTCTGCTCGCACCTTCGGAGTAGGAGGATGTCATCATATAAGGATCTGTGTTTTTGCACAAACAAAAACACCACCCGAAATAAATCGCGGCGGTGTTAATGCTACTGCCTGACTGCCTATTGCGAATAGGCTCAGTATTTACTCACGCTTCAGCCAGTCCGTCACGTGGGTCGGGCTCACTTGCTACAGTTTCCGTACAGCGCTGACTGTCGTTTCTGCAAGGCCCCTCGGCTCAAAGTGCTCAACTGAAGTAAGCACTCACCGTTTATGCAGTTAGTATATCCCACTTCCAGCTATGTGGAAGTACCCCGCTGGACATTTAAGACTTATCCCTTGTCAATTCCGGAAGGCGCATAACCATATATAGTGGCGATTCCAGGGTGGTTGACAAGCGCTGGGGCATTGAATCTGGCAGGGCTTAGCGGATTTGGTGTTAACTGCCGGTTTCTAGATTGCCACGCCTGATTGGGCGGAGATAGCTCCTCGGGTCGTTGCCGGCTGGTTCCACGTTAAGACCGGTGGTGCCGACAGTTGGATTATGTTAATGCTCTGTTAGTTCCAGCTTGCAATGGCATTGAGCAGGATGCATAACTGATGGCGGATAGATATTTACAGGCTGTTCAAAACATGTCGAAAGTAATCTCAATCAATATATTTTTGGTCGGATCTACTCTTTGGGCATGCTCCCTGAAATGTGAGAAGAGGTAACACAATGACAGTTCGAGGCGCAGATGAAAGACGCCAGTGGGAATTTCCCCATGGATCATCAAGCCAGGCATACATACACTCATCTTGCTATATGCTCAGGAGAGATTGTTATGGGATTCCCAGAGCGCCCAGCCAGAACAGAGAGTAGAGTGCCGGCTAAGCCGGAAGGTTATTTCTGGCTGGAGGAAGTGCACCGTGGAGGAAAGTCAGTTCCAACAGGTAAGCAGCCTGTCCAGGGGATAGTCCCTGAATTATTTATTGAGTTGCCCGGACAGGATTTCCCGCGTGCTGGTTCTGGGAACAAGAAACAGCCAGATGTCTTTATTCCTGTGCTTATCCCAGGACAGCCGCGTGGCGGGAGAATTGTGGCACGCTTAAGGGCAGATGATGTGCGAGCAATCATTTATAAAAGATCGGCTCCGGCAATAGTTGGTATTCGCGGTCCAGCATTGAATCAGACAAAGGAAAAGGGAGAGATTACTGGTACTGGTTTTTTTGTTGGCGAAGATGGGACTATAGCTACCGACTATCACGTTATTAAAGGTGTAAGGAGCCTTACGGCCGACTTAAAAGATGGGAGAACATTTAGTCTGTCGGTCAAAAGCATTCGTCCCACTGCAGATCTCGCCTTGCTGCAACTGCAAACTAGCGATCCTTCTGAAAAGTTTCCTACTCTGCCTCTTGGACAATCAACAGCACGATTGGAAAGCGGCACTCCGGTGGTGATGATCGGGCGCCCCGTGGGTGAACACTTCAGTTTTCTCTCAGAGGGTACTGTCGACAAATACTGGATCAGGCAGGATCTTTATGCCTCTTTGGGCAACTCCCCTGATCTCTGTCCAGTTGACAATCCGTTGCGTAGCATCTTTGTGGGTACTCTTCATACAGAAGGTGGAACCAGTGGCAGTCCTGTTTTTAATTACAATGGTGAGGTGGTTGGCATTGTAGAAGGAACTCCATATGACACTATAGCCGAGTCGGTTGTCTATCCGGTTAGCGATTTAAAAGCGATGCTTCCTGCCTGCTCAAGTTCTGTAGTGGCAAAGAGCTGGCGTGACCTGGTTATCCCTTCGCGCCTCCATTTTGGGAAGTCCGAGTGCGTTCCCGCCATTTCTGCCAGTTTGCTTGGTGCCGGTCTTGCCAGAGGATGGTTGATGGGGAAGGGGGCAGGACCAACAGCTGTGAGGACGGCTGGCAATTTTGGATTACTTGCTTTTGGAGGTTTCCAAGCTGTTGGCAATGATCTTCCCTTTCTCAAGAGTGCATTGCAGGCTGGAACAACAGCCGAAAAAGTGGCAGCCGGTATCAATGTTGCCGGTGATCTGCTGATGGTCGGTGGGGGGCTGGCATCCTTTATTCCACCTTTCCGCAAGGCTGCTTCTGTTGTGCAGATTTTGGGTGCATCAATGCGTATAGGCAATGGGCTTCTTGCAGAGCGGAAATATATATAGGGGACAGTGAGCTCATCTAAAAGATGCTGATATTTAACATGTTGTTGTGGTTATTAACACCATGTTATTGAGCCTCTATATTTCTGGTATCGCCGGTAAGCATTCCCAGCTGTGATAGATAAGCCTTGGGTGCTAGCGCCAGTAATACTGCCAGTTGTAACCAAGGTCCACTGATTCAGATGGCGGCAGATTAAGCTTCCAGGTAATTGAACCAACTCCATTCACGTGGTGCCACCAGTCCGGCCAGTTGTACCAGCCCCACCAGTCCGGCCAGTTGTACCAGCCCCACCAGAACGGGTGGTCGAGCTGGTTCATCTCTTCGGCGACGTTGAGCATCGCTGCTGTGCCGTTGTGATCAGTTTTGGTGACCTTGCCCAACACCTGCCGCTTAATTTCAAGCTCAACTGGCTTGTGGGTAAAATTGGTCAGAGACAGCGTTCCTGCCAGATCAATGCGAGCATAGTCGCTGCCCTGCCATTTGAGAGCATTAGCAACGCGTGCTGTTTCGCGATCAGTTTTCTTGACCTTAATATCTACTGCTGTAGTAATATCCAGATCTTCTGCTGCTCCGGCTGCAGCATATGTCATGAGACTTTGCGCCAGGATACGATCTCCGTGGAAGATAAGGGCTGGTGCTGTGGTGAGCGGATACTGCGATGAATTCTTCAGGCGAATCTTGTGCTGAATATGCGGTGCCTGACGAAGTGCAGTTGATTCAGAGGTGCGGTTGGAAGAATATGCCTGCAACTCTTTGGGTGGACTGAAAGGAACATCCAGGGTGTAAATGTCTTTAAATGGCAGGGTGAATTCTGCTACCGGCACCACCATACGTTGCCCCTTCTTAAGGCAGACATGTTTGACTGTAAACACGTATAGATCTTCATTCTGTTCCGAATTCGTCACTTGAGGGGACTCGCCGCCTCCGACTGTTGTCTCAGCGTCCTGATAGTTCTGAGCAACAACCTGAGAACTAATTGCGTTGGATAGAACGCTTGCCATTCGCCCACTGTGCATTGCTGCTGAAACTGATGCAACTGTTTGTTGCAGAGCGATCGGGTCGGTTTCACCTTTCATCACAACTGTTGGTACGCCTATAACCAAATTGGCAGTGACATCATCGAGATCGGTTAAGTCGTTGACCAGAGTTGCTTGCAGCTTGACACTGGCATTGCCCGAATTATCCAGGTTGACTTTGTAGCTTGGGATCCAGCGCATACCACCTTGAAGATACATCATACCAACAGATGCTGTTTCGGCCGGCTGATGGTGTTGCCAATCGAGCTTCAGGACAAGAACATTGCGAAACTCTTCCATTGAGAGTTTCTTGCTGTAAGACTGCTTGAAAAAGATGTCCTGCAGGTGATCCGAAGGCAGAACGGTTGTCCCTGCCGCAGTCTTGAGCATGACTAAACTGCTTTTTTCAGCAAGCTTTTCTCCTGAATTTGGCGGGCTTGTCTCTTCGAGTTCTTGCGAGCTTCTGGTAGGGACACCAAGTATGGTGCCATCATAAGTGGTTGTAATTTGACTGGTGCCACTATCTTTGCGTTCTGTCAGATGCACCTCTGCACCAGTATTGCCTTCCAGTAGCTGAGGCAGTGTAAGAGCAGTGCGAGGCACGAGAACTTTGTGTCTGCCTGCTACCACGGCTGTCAATTTGGCGGACTTGTCTTGGCAAAAAGGCCACATTGTTCCCAACACAGGTGTCGGCAAGTAGTCCATGACCACATTTCCAGAGGAGTCTGTTGGCATCTTGCCTTCGTGCAAGACCAGGGCATGCCCATCTTTGAAAACAGTGATTTCTCGCACCGGCAACCTGGCTAAAGAGCTCACAGGTTCAGCAGTTTCTGCTCCGACTGCTGCCACCCCGGAGCCCAGCAAGGTCAGAGTCACGCATGCGGAGACAAAGAAATCTGAGTCCAGGCGTGCTCTCTTCCGGAGACCATTCAATCTTGTCAAGAAATGCATAATAATGTTCCTTCTTGAACGGGACGTGTGGATATGACATGGATAGCATACCTGGTCTGCGAGAAGTTTTTGGTACATATTCAGTGCAGCGCGTGTGACATAGCGCCAAGAAGCCAGCCCGTACAGGAGCAGATTTCCATATCATCAGCGTACGTACCTGACAGAACATCTACAGTTCAGGCTCAATACCGTTTAGATAAGCCGTCAACAACATACAAGGGGCGGCTCGCGAGCCGCCCAGCGTGCGCGTCCCGACGCCTTAACTGTACGGTATTGAGTTTAGGCTGACTGCAACTGAGCCTAATCATGTCTGGCTGCAAAGCTACGGCATGCGTAACACAGCTTCTATACTGCCCAGTCCAGCTTGTTGAGAGCCTCGCCATAGTTTGCCATCGCGGAAGCTACTTGAGGATGGTCCTGACCATATACTTTCATTTCAATTTTGAGCACTCGTCTGAGCAGAGGTGTAGCTTGCAGATAGTTGCCTTGTGAGACGTGCAGGCGAGCTAGAGCATTAAGAGTAGGCACCAAACGAGTATCTTTATCTCCAAGTACCTTTTCTTTGATCTCTATCACCCGCCTGTACAACTGTTGTGACTCTGCATATTTACCGAGGGCATGATAGATTACGGCAAGATTGTGCATACTGGAGACCAGATCTGGATGAACCAGCCCGAGCATTTTCTGGCGAATCATAAAGGCTCGTTCAAAAAGCGGTTTTGACTCCAGATACTTCCCTTGTTTATAAAGGCTGGCGCCAAGATTGCTTAAGCTTGAAGCTACTAGTGTGTGTGCATCCCCTAGCTCTTGGCTGCGCAGGTCCAGGGCTTCGCGATGCAGCTCTTCAGACTGGCTGTACTGTCCGTTTTCAAAAAGCACTATGGCCAGATTGTTGATCGAGAGAGCTAAACACGAGCGGCTCACAGTAGAGCTGCTGCGTTTGTGTGCAACCACTTGTTTGTACATCGCTTCTGCTTTTTCCAGGTCGCCTTCACAGTAATGGCACAAGGCAATCTCTGCCATGACTGTTGCAGTTTGCTCGCAGTCAGTGTCTGCATCGTTTAGTCTAAGAGCCAGAGCTTTGGCAAAGAGGTCGCTTGCTTCGCCAAACTTCTCTTCGTCACGCAGAGTGCGTGCTTGCTTAAGCAGATCATCAAGGGACTCGGAACTGTCGCCACTGGTCTTAGTAGTATCATTCAGCTGCTGTGGGGATGACAGAGGCAAGGCAGTTTTGTTGGCTGAGAACCTCAGGTCCGCCCGGCGCTCATCCATTCTGCTTGCTTGGGTACCAGAATGTTCATCACGTCTGGCTCTCCGCTTGAGCAGGAGCGCATAATTTTCTCTTGCAGTGATAGCTTCTGGATGGTCGACACCAAGAGTCCTTTCGCTCATTGCTATGACACCTTTGTAGAGCAATGCTGCTTCAGCAGTGCGTCCTGTCTCCATGTACAGATTGGCCAGCCTGTTGGATGTCACTGCTACATCTGGGTGCTCTCGCCCCAGAGCCTTCTCTCTGATAGCTAAAGACTGCTTGTACATAGGCTCGGCTTGCTCATATCTCTCCAGAGCATGATTTACTAATGCCAGGCTACAGATGCTTTCAGCAATCTGTCGGTGTCCGGCATCTAGTTGTTTCTCTCTGATAGCTAGAGCGCGCCAGTAAAGCGACTCTGCTTCAGCATAACGTCCCTGAACGCGAAACAGGGTTGCCAGGTCTTGCAAACAGACAGCAACTTGCAGATGGTCGGCTCCCAGTGAGTGTTCGCTAATTGAGACTGCGCGCTGCAAAAGCGGCTCGGCTTGTTCATAGCGGCGCTGGATGCGGTAAATATGAGCCAGGTTAATTAAGATAACTGCCAGGTCGCTGTGATCCGGACCGGCCTGCTTTTCAAAAAACGGCACAACTTGACGAAAGAGCTGCTCTGCTGCTGTATGGTTGTTCTCCTTGAAATGAAGTTCAGCCTGTCTGAGCAGCTCGTATGTTGTTGTATTGAGCAGGTTGCGCAAGTCTGACGATGACGCATCAGCTGCGAGAGGTTGGTACTCTTTACTTTCTTTTGCAACAGAAGCCGATTGACAGTCACTGTGCAGCTGGACTGAACCGGCGGAGTCAGCAGCGCGCTGACAAAGGCGATTGGCTTCCTTGACCCGTCCCATTCTGGCTAGCACTTGCGCAAGCTCACGTGCTGCTGACTGTGCTTCTGGGTGATCGAGCCCAAGGGCGGTTTCTCTGACAAGAAGAGCTTGTCTGTACATAACCTCAGCTTCTGGCAACTTACCTTGCAACTGACAGGCTAAGCCAAGGTTGGTCAAAGTTGTTGCTGTTGCAGGATGGCTTACGCCGTAAGTGCCCTCCCGAATGGAAAGGACCCGTCGCAGCAAGCTCTCTGCCTCACTGTGTTGCCCCCGGCTTGCATGTAAATCAGCAAGATTGCTGGCGATAGCTGCAACATCCGGATGCTTGTCGCCTAAAGATTTCTCAGTTAGATCAAGTGCACGTCTGAACAGAGGCTCAGCCTCACCTATTCGTCCGGTGTGACGATAAGTGGTGGCAAGAAGAAGGAGGCTCTGTGCAACTTTAGTGTCATCGGCACCCAGCTCTTGCCGCCTGATCTGCAATGCCTTTGAGGCAGCCGACTCAGCTAACTGGTATTGAGAAAATTCAAGGCAAAGATTGACCAACTCACAGAGGCTTTCAGCAACTTGCAAATGATTACTGCCAAGCAGCCGCTCTTCGAGTGTTACAGCCTGTTCGAAAAGCCTAATAGCTTCGCTGCGGTCTTTGCGGGTTGCTGCTGCCAGAGCAGCAGACTTCAACTGAGTGATTAAAGAGAGGTTGCTTGTGCGACGCTCAATTAAATCATGTGTAATGGTGTTGTCATTGTTGAGCGATTGTGAGTATGTCTGAGAGGACTTCTTCTGTTGCCGGCAGTGAGCTCTTACCAGGCGATAAAGCTTGCCATCGGCGAACAGCTCATCGGCTCTGGTTGCATGCACAAGCTTAAATGAGATTGCACGCTTTACTGGAGCGGCTTGACTAGACCTTTCAACAAGCTTCTTGTAAAACAGAGCAGCTTGTTGAAAGTCGCCTGCCTCAAAGCTTGAAGTGGCACAACCAAGTAGCTTGTTCATCTGTTGAGTGGAAGACATTTGCCTAATCCTTAGAAGTATTGATGCAATCAGATTTGTTGGCGGGACCCCTTGACATGCCTGCGTCTAGAGCGTTCAGCTCTGTGTTAATCATGTCGCTGACCAGGAGCGAATAGAATGGGGGAAACCGCAACGGCAGCGGAGAGTACGACCTTGGCAACCCGTATTGCTTCTTATTGCCGCAGGTGATGGACCTGGGCATTTTGCGGGTAAGAGGAAGAGAGGAGATTGTTTAAAGAGGGAGGACCATGGTTTATATCTGCCGCTTGTGTCATGCCGAGAATAAGCCGACAGCCAAATTCTGCCGCCGGTGCGGAGTGGCTCGCCCACCAGAGGCTGAGTTGCCAGCAGGTACTCAGCCAGAGACCGCGCCTGCTTTAATGCAGGCAACAGAATCGGCACCAGTTCCTGTTGCCACTCCAGAACCAGAACAGACTCCAGCACCAGCACCGGCTCGAGATCGAGCAGTTGAGCTGGACGTATGTGTTGACAAAACAGTTAAGAAGAAGCCTGCTCAAGTAGCCAGGCAACAGAAGGAACAACGACAAACAGCCGGCTGGGCTGCCTCGCAGCAGGATGGGAATGAACTGCCAGTTGAAGAGATTACCGAAGAAGAGGTTATCTCTGAACTGAAAGGAGAGCGCTTACCTGCCGAGGTGTCCGGGAAGTCTCCTCTACTGCGCACAGAAAGTGCAGAGCAGGCTGAGGCGGTGTCTGGCGCCACTGATGATAGCCGGGGATCGGCACCTGCGTCTGAGGTCAGGCGTGGCGGTCCTGCTTGCTCCTCCTGCGGAACGACTATCAGGGCGCAAGACAAGTTCTGTATCTGGTGCGGTGCCAGGCAACCTGACCGGGCGCCGCCTGAGGTGAAGCATTGTCCAGCCTGCAGGACCCAGCTACCTTTGAAAGCTAATTACTGCTATGTCTGCGGGGCTGATGTCAGTCCTCACCAGAGAAGGAAGATTCGCGTACCTGTAGAGCTTTTTCAAGAGGAAGATCCTGACCTGTTCCCAGCCTTCAGGGCTTGAACAGCCGACCTTGCTGACAGATGTACCGTATTCATTGAAAAGATTTGCCGAGAGAAGTCAGCCCAACGTGCCCATATAGAATAGGTGATGGGTAGCGCAAACAAGTTGCTATACGCAGCTGGTCAAAGCTGGCTGCAAAAACAGCCAACCTAAATTAAAAGGTGTGTTGCCTTAATTTAGTTATCAGGGACCGAAGCGCAGGGTCCGACTTTGGTGTTCTTCTCAGTACGCGTTTTTCTGTTAAGCGGGGCGGAATATTTACAATGAAATCAGCTTGCTGAGACGTTGATTGCAAAACAGGAACAGCAAATCTCTCGCCCAACAAACCTGCTTTATAGCAAGCTTCCGGAAATGGATTCCCGCGCTCCTCTTTGTGAGCTGAGGCTGTAAGATCAATTACCAATGGATTCAGTTTGTTCAGATCCAAGAACGATGTAAGTCGCCTTTTGTCTGTTGGATCTATGCGTACATGAAATTTTCCAGTTAACATCAGTATTCTTGAGGTCGGGTCTTTGCGAACTTGATCGGAAACTATTCGAGACCACTGTCCTTCCTGCATAGAGTCCGCATCGACAAATTCATCGGTTTGATAACGAATGTCTTCCAGGCTCTCTGGAACTGTCCTGTTGATAGCAAGAATCCTAATGCCGTGCTTTTTAGCTGTTGCGATTAATTTCGTGTAGCTGGGATTGTCATGTCCCCAATCTCTTCTCAGCACCTTCACAATTGCTTTTCTTGTAGCATTTGGATGTGATCCTGCAAAATAAGCGTCCAAAAGCGGCTGTCGCTTCTCGAGTAGTGCTTCCATAGCTAAATGTGTAAATCCCATCTGCTGGAACTCGTTCATATTTGCTATAAGCTCCTCGCGACATTCAGCAATTGGATGGGTTTCTCCAAACAAAACAACTTTGCTGGACTGGGGGATGAGCATCTTGTAGTTAACTGGTAGCTTAATGTCGATGCGCGGAAGACGCACGTTGAAGCCTTTAGCAGTGAACTCGGTCGGGGTGTCCAATCTGTCAGAAAGAGTGGGTAGAGTTGATTCAGCACCAACATTCGGAAGCAACTGCAGCACAGTCCTTCCTTGATCGGCGGCTACCGTCGCGCTAGTTTTCGCAGTGAATATTCTTGCCACGCATTTCCGAAATGGTCGATCCACGGTAGTATGGAAAATGTGAAATGCTCCGCCGCCAAGCGCGCCACCCAACGCGGCACCACCTATCTTGCCAGCGGTCTCAAAGTTTAATCCTAACTGGTGTTTAAACAGTCCATCAGACAATAGAACCTGGCTTGTGCCTCCGGCTGCACCGGCTGCCATATTTCTTCCGAGGTTGCCTATAAAATTCTCTGGGATATTACGCAGGATTGGCGTTTTGTCAAACACATGTGGCGTTAAATCCATTGCCACCATTGAACCAGCATTGACCACACCGCTTGTGAATCTGTCCTGGCTGAATAGCCCAGTGTTGCCATCCACAACTGGTGTCAACAAATATCCCTGTCCAAGACCAGTTATTGCCGACAGACCCACACTACGTGCAGTTATCGTTTGCGGCAGCTTTGATGCCAAAATCTCTTTCTCTAATAAGCCCTCGCCTGCTATCCCACCGACAATCTTCCTGAGCACCATGAAATCGAAGATGTTGCCGGCCATCTCACCGACATGCTTACAAACTGCTTTTACTCCAGTTGCTTTGTCATTCGGCTTTAACCAGTCCAGCTCAGGTTTCCCAAACACCTGTCTGACGCTATTCATTGGGTCTATGGCAGCCGAATGGATGGCATCTTTCAATAGCTCTCCTGAACAATCACAAAAGGATTTGAGATTCTCGGTAAGCCTATCCCAAGCCATGTGCTCTCCCGTCAGCGGCCCATTGTTTCACTCATCTCACCATGCCATGATCACATAAGAGATAACTGCTGTCAGTGGGAAAACTACGCACCATGCCGGGGGAGTGAGTTAAGAAACACTTTCTTAACTCACTGACTGTAATATTATGCTGAAGGTTGCCACTATTTGAAAGGTGTCGCGGGAAGTCCCGATGCTGAAAAATGGCTTGGTTAGTATTTGTCAACCAGCTACTGGTTTGGGCTGGACCCGCTTGTGGAAGGAATGCTTCCCGCCAGAAGAACGCCCGCCATTGGAAATGCTGCTCAGTGATTTTGCCAGTGGGAAAAGGCTTCTCCACACCAGTTCCAGCTCTGATCGGTTGGTGTGCTTTTCAGTGATTTATCCCTTTAGCCAGTTTATATGGCTCGACTATCTTGGCGTTGACAAGGATTATCGATCACAAGGTATTGGTATGCAGCACCTGTCTCAGATTCTGCTTATGTGCAAAACTCAGTACCATGCATCAAAAGGTCTATTTCTCGCAATAGATTCAACTGTGCAAGATGGCATAGATTCAGCCATTGCGGTTATACGCAAGAGACGGCTCAGTTTCTATATGAAGGCCGGAGCAAAGTATGTTCAGCAAGGAAACAGGATTTTCATACCGAACTGCGTTACTCAAAAGGCGCCAATGCCGGGGGAGTTGTTGTGGTTTGAATTCTCATCCCCTGTAGACTCAAATGAATTGCGCTCATTTGTCTCAGCTGTTTATCTTCACAATTTCCAGTTCAAACAAGATGAGGTCGATTCAATGATCTTGCAATTTCAGGTCAAGGTGTGAATGGTCCCCCGCGCCAATTGTGGAAGGCACAAAGGATCAGCTCACACAACTCCTTCGGTTGGAGTAAGATCATTGCAAATGAATATGGTAGGCAAAGATATTGGTACAGATATGAATTGCAATATTGGTCATACTGATGAGAAACTACTTGGCGAGACGCTTTCACGTGTGTGTTTGGGCATGCCAATCCCTCAGTTAATGCAGGAACTCTGTACTAAATTTGATCTTGGGGCGCCGGAGACATTTGAACCGATTCAGCAAGGCTACCAGGATTTGAATGTGCTGCTTAGAACAGCAGTAGGCAGACAGTATGTCATCAAAGTATTTTCGAAACGCCGAACATTAGCTAACATCCGAGATCAAGTGCAGGCTCTTACGCTTCTACGTGATCACGCGATAGCCGTACCGAACTTGGTTCATGGCTCGGACAATCCATTAATAGAGATACCAGGTGCCTCGACCAAAGCCTACGCTATTGTAATGGATTACTTCGACGGACCGAGCTTGGAAGAGATTCCTCCGCATGATTCAGATATTGTCTATCTGGCTGGTTGCCTCTCCCGGATGCACCAACTGCCGTTGAATGTTTCACGCTACTATGACGATTGGGGTGCTGCAAATTTAGCTAAAGAGTTCGAGGAAAAGCACAGCTATCTGTCTGCCAATGATTTGTTGCTCGTTAAAAATGTTGTTGAACGATTCAAGCTTATAGTGCTGTCACAATTGCATCAGTGTGCTATTCATGGGGATTTGTATCGGGCGCATGTGCTCAAGAATGACCGTGGTGAGTATTGCATGATTGATTTTGGTTGTATGGACTTTAATGCAGCCGTGCTTGACCTGGCAATATTCATTGCACACGTGTGTTTGGATAGTAACCTACCTCCTGCTGAGACCAGACGAATTTACCATCTGGCAGTCAATGCCTATTGTATGAACAGATCGATTACAGCTGAAGAACTTTCAGCAGTTCCGATTCTTGTTGCAGCTAGCTATGCTGCATATATCGTTGCAACATCGAGCTTGATCGTCGCTAACAATGATCACACCATGCAGACGCAGCAATGGTTGGCAACATCACGCGCAAAACTAACTTCCTTTTTGCAGGCAGGTGTGATTTAACGTTTCTGCACATGAGAATGATGAAGTGGCGTGGCTTCCATCACCAGAGTTCTTGTCAGAATCGCCGCCCCTCCCAATCATATGACTGTGGTCGACCAGCCTAACATTTATTGAGTTGATTGACTTGGGTCAGTTGTTGGTCTCTTCCAGGATGTGATCCTCAGGAGTCCATGGAGGTATGCAGACCACCTTTATCCAAGCGCCACCCTGTGCCCAGTGCACCTGCTGCGGGT
This sequence comes from uncultured bacterium, assembly GCA_903835185.1. Lineage (GTDB taxonomy): Bacteria > Cyanobacteriota > Vampirovibrionia > Obscuribacterales > Obscuribacteraceae > CAILLX01. The sequence continues at coordinate 15,372 of CAILLX010000234.1, forward strand.
GAATGATGAAGCTGTTCCCTTCACTAAGAAGGTGCTCAACACCATCGATGTTGAGGCAGAGCTGACCTTGGAGCACAGTGTAGGTCTCCACGATGTGGTTGTGATGATGGGGAATAGAGTGATCTATGACCGCAATGGCGGTGCTACTCTGCGCGTCTTGCGTTACTTCACAAATGATCTCGGTGGGATTGTTCACAGGAAGCTGTATAACTGGCCGGTTGGGGTAATGGGACTGCAGGATCGCGACCACACTTTTAGCATCCATTGTTTGCCTCCTTGAGACCCTGTCGATCGCTGAAACGCTGCCTGGAATGGTCATTGGTAGTATAAGATACTGAGCCTTGGCAAAAGATTTAATTTCCGCCCTTCTGCTTTTCAAAAGGACGGTGAATGTTATTGGACAAACATCTGTTTACCGATATGGTGAAGATGGCTGCAGCACTGTCGATGACTGCTGACAGAACCCACGGCTCATATTCAGTAAGCGGGGGGCAATAAGGTATAAAAGATCCCCCGCCGCCTGTTGCAGACACAACGTTCATCCATACCAGCGGTGGCTCTCTAAATGCATTGTCGCGGGCAGTCCTCATGGCTATGGCGTAGGGTGTAAAGCCTTGCTAAGTCATTACTGACAGCCTCTGGAGGAGTGATGCTAGGCTCTGGGAGTCTTTCCCGCTCGTTTGCCATGTGTCCTGGTGTGTTATCTTTCCCCGCCTTTCCCACATAGACGGTCTCGTGCACCTAGCGCTAATGTCCAAATGAATTATTGTGCCGGCTCATGTAGCTGGTTCTCGTGACAGCCCTATTTACCGCTGCATCGTTTTGCATAGATTGGATTTGCCGTGCAGTGTCAGTAACGTCCGCTTGTTTTTGGGAAGAACTCAACTGTAAAGCTTAGCCGGTCACTTTTTACGCCGGTGGGTTTGCTTATTTATTGCTGCTGTTATTTTGTCCATCAGGTTCGTAGAGACTTTGAAGTTGCGAGACTCTATTCGGCTTACGTACCCTTGCGTTACGCCCAACAGCTTTGCCAGGCTTTCCTGAGTAAGTCCACACTCTATCCGTTTCAGCCGAATTGGATTCTTAATATAGTCGCCCAGCACAAAGGGGACAAACTCCGCCTTGTCCGGCTCTTGGGTAGGCTTCTCCCCTGTCAACCTGACGTAATCCTGATAGCGCAGCACCACAAAGGCGGGCTTACCGTTGTCAAAGATAACTTGTGCTTTGCTGGTCATCGGTAAACCTCCCTTCTGTGGGCAACCCTGATAATGGCAATGATTCTCACTGTGTCGTCACGGTTGAATTTCACTCTGTATGAACCAACCCTTAAGCGGTAACGGGCTTCCGTGTCATTGGTTAGCGCTTTTACGTCCAGACGTGGATTGTCAGGGTTGTACGCTAGCAGTCCTATCCCTTCAGCAATTCGCTCCTGTGTCTGCAGTGGCAAACTGCGTAGCTGCTTTTCCGCCCTTTTGGCAATTTCAACTCGATATGCCATTACTAATAATATTACCTGTTATTACTTCGGACAAGTGACCAACGCCCCCAGGGGCAGTCCAAGATTACTGCTCACTGCAGGCGGTCGTATCATTTGGTGAGTTCTCTCGTCTGGCTTGTGCAAGCCATGCATTCTAAACCCGACCCAGGACAGGTCGGTGACTTGCTTAACGGCAATTTTGGGTGCCTCTATGTACTCTTGTTCGTGCTTTCCGGGAAAAACTGTAGCTAATTTAGACTGGGCAATGATACCGCAGGAAGAAAGCTACCCCGGCAAAACCTCAAAGAGTGTCTTCGGATATTTAACTCTCGGCTATCTCTCGGTTGAGTGGCAGGTCCTACCCCATAAACAGCCATAAAAAATCTCAGGTCCCGAGCCTTTGAACCCAAGCGATATGAACCTTTTGAAAAGATTTGCCGAGAGCCAGGATTGAACTGGCGACACAAGGATTTTCAGTCCTCTGCTCTACCAACTGAGCTACCTCGGCAGAAAGCTCTGTATTCGGGCCGCAGCGCGCTTGAACGGCTTGCGACAGTGACCCAATATAGCACATCTCCCCTTGCCCCCGATCTTGTCTGTTCTGCCTGCAGACCCTACCGGCACAGGAGTGGGGACAATTGAACGACTGGAGATTAAACGCTTCAGTCGGACCATCCTCAACACTTTATTAATCTGACATCTGAACTTAGTGTCTTAAGTTTAAAGGCAGAGCCCGTCGGCACTTGGCAGCCGCGCGACAGCTTCCAGCCCCAGGTGGAAACAGACAGATGTGCATATGAAATGGTGTTTGCCAACTGAGCAGAATCTGCAGTGCTAATTAACTGATCTGCTTGATGTTGTTGCCAGTTCGTTGTAAACGCCTGTTATTCTCAGTCCGTCCCGGGCACGCGAGACGAGAAAATCTGCTTTGACCTGATAAGGGACCGGTTGTCCACCATTGCGGAGCTGATATGTTCCTTGCACACCAACTACTACTGTCCCATCGGGATTGAGCGCCTTGGCTGTGATAGATGTTGGCTGGAAAGCAGCTACAATCTTGCCAGAAGCTACACCGCTTGCCATCTCTGCAGTCCAGTAAGTGGATTGGAATGTGGCTGCAGCATTCTGGCTCATCCAGGCGAAAGCCTGCTGATGGTTTGGAGCAGCTGAGGCAGGCGAATAGTCCATTGCCATACCAAGCCACCATTTGATAAAATCCTGAGCCAGAGCGGGTTCTACTCCTGACGCCTTTCCGCTAGTTTGTTGCTGTTCTTGCTGCTGACCAGCATCAGTCTTGTCGCTTTTGCTGGCAGACGGTGCCTCATCCTTGTTATTCAAACCGCTCATAAAGACTGCCAGGAGTCCAATAATTATCAGTCCCAAGATGATCTTGTCGTGCAGGATCCTCTGTACTAGAGCGTGAGCAATCTCGTGAATCATTAATTGACCATCTTTGGGGCTAGGGGTATGACAGCATTTTATATTTAGTCTGCTTGTCAATTTCAAATTGTGTGATATCTGGCAGAAAAAGCAATAGCAACCATGGTGAAGTTCCCATATGTACAAGCTGCCTGCCAGCTCTGCTAATTGCGGCAATGCCAAGTGGTGCTGCCCGCAAAACAGCTTGGAGCCTGTACAATTGGGTCGGTGGCCCTTCCCGGCTCGACCTAGGGTAGTGTTAGGGTTGCAATAAGTTTAGTGGCAAGCGGAGAAAAACTTAGCGATGTCCGAAGAGCAACGAGAGCGTCCTGACCAGCTGAAGGAGCAAGCTCCCGCAGCTAGTTATGGGCAGCCCTATCAGACTATCACCATCAGTTCAGAGCTTGGGCCGTCTCGTAGTTATGTGGCGTACACTGTCAAGCTGCCTGGCGAACAACTGGCAGCGCTCCAGTCTATCTGGCTTGAACTTAAGCGGTTGTACGGTACGCACTCTCCTGATAAGAGCGGGATGATACAGCAGGCTATTACAGAATGGCTGAAGAGATGGGACAGTCCAGAACGTCCCGAACTTCTGCGCGATCTTCTTGAAATCAGAGAAGATACCCGCCGCCGGCAGTACCGGAAATAACGGCTAGATCAGAAGTAATTCAGGCAGGGGAAAGTTAGTCCTGCTTTAGATGATTGTAGAGATAGTAGCTCAGTCCAGCTAAAACAATGAGAACTATTGCCAGGTCGAATTTGTGCCAGAGATGAATAAACATCTCCATATTCTCGCCAAACTTGATCCCTATAAAGGTCAGGAAATAGCACCAGATAAGCGATCCGACAAAGGTGAAGGTGCAAAAGATTCCGAAGTGCGCTCGCAGAACGCCTGCCGGGAAAGAGATAAATGTGCGTACAACCGGCAACATGCGGCAGATTAAGAAGGTCAAATCACCGTATTTGTCCACCCAGCGGTCGGCAGTTTCAAGATCTTTTGGTCGCAGGAGAAGCATACGTCCATATTTCTCCAGGAGCGGACGCCCTCCGTAGAGCCCGAGCAGATATGAAGGAATTGAGCCCACAAGGCAGCCTAAGGCGCCAGCCAGAGCTGCCAGGTGAATATTCATTTTGCCTTGCTGAACCAGAATCCCGGCTGTAGGCATGATTGCTTCAGACGGCAGCGGTATGTTGGCTGATTCAATAGCCATCATTATCATGACACCACCATAACCCCAGTGGGCGACAGTATCCTTAATCATGGTCAGAATCGGATCAATCAATTCATGTATCACTGGTGGTGTCCTCCTTCGGGGCTTAGCTGCTCCGGCAGCAATGGCATGATTCTACCTTTTGTGTCAGCCAGATTGCTCAAGCTACAGCAAAAGTAAGCAATGCTGTGATAGGCAGATAAAGCCGGCAGCTTTCCGACTGCCACTCACAGTTGCTCAGCTGTCAAGCTTATGTGCCGGGGTTGCCAGGACAAAATCTAAGACAGAGCGATCAATCCATCCCCGGCGAACTAGAATTTCGCCTAATTTATGTCCGGTCTGGCGCTGCTCAAGAATTGCCAACCAGAGCTGCTCCATTGTGATATAGCCTAGAGCGAGCAGCTTCTCGCCCAGTCGTGTCCGCAGCTGTGGAAGGCACTCTTTGAGCTGTGAATAACTGAGCCAGCCTTTTAACATACACACTTCCCCGAGAAGAAGTCCTGTTTTTTCTTGTGCCTCCAGAGCTTCGCGCAACTGTGCTTCTGTTAGATAGCCAGCCTCAATTAGACGTTGACCAATCAAGCTGGAGGCGAAGTGATGGGCAGACTCTTTCATCAGAAACCCTCCTCAGGGTGAGAGGACACTCTATGAGTCTACCGAAATGACGATATGATCGCCAGCTACCCCAATAGGAACTGCTCTGGTATCCAGCGCTCGTGGTCTAGCTTCATAAAGACCAGTGGCTGGGAACTGACTTCTATGCAAGATCACGGCTCCAGAAGGAGAATTTATTCTCAACCGGCGCATTACTACACTGCTCGGCTCGCTGCTATTCTGCTCCTCGAAAGTGAGATTGGGGCGTGTTACTTCAAGCTCTACAGCTGCTGCCTTATCTATAGTTGTTGCATTTAGAGTAACTGCCTGCTCTTTTTTGTCGGCCGACATATGAATGAAACCTTTGCTGCCCAGATAGCCTGAATTTGGGAAATTAAGCGTTGGAGCAATCGTGGTGGCAGGTAGCAGCTCAACTGCTGTGACAACCAGGCGACAGTTGTCTGGCAAAAGAAGCTTCAAGTTGCGACAGTTTCCTCCTAGAGCCCACTCTGGCATACCATGCAGACAGAAAAATAGAGTGCCATCGCCTTGTGGTACAGCTGTGTGTACGCGGCGACGAAGATCAGTTTCGGGATGCAGATCGTTACTTACAAGCAAGTCAGCCCCAGTTGTTGCGAGATTCTTTCTGTCTGGCTTGCTTACGACATGCACATGTACTGCCACCAGATCAGTCGACCAGCATGAACGCCTGCCTAAATTCAAGTTTATTGCCGGTCTGCCAGCAACGCCTGCTCCGCCGGCAACTGCAAGACTGCCATCTTTAAGCCAGGAAAAAAGGGTAGCTTTGGACTCTTCAGGACTGAGGAGCTTCTGTAGATTGCTGCCCGACCAGCGTGGCATCGTGTCTGTTGGATGCCTGGTGGTAATTTGCACTGGCGAGAACCGTTTGTCTCTCCAGGCAAAGATCTTAACTGTCCCGGAAGCAGCTGCTAGAGAATCTCTTAAATAGCCAAAAGGAAGGATCGGTTCCCATTGACCGACCATCAGGCAGTTTCTTACTGTACGAGTGAGCTGCGGGTAGGCAGTCATGCCGACCAGCGCGTTGCGGCAAACATATGCACCGCTTATATTGTCAGGCAATCCTATGAAGAGGACTTGCGGGTCACCTGGGATGCTTTGATAAAGTCCGGCAAGTTGCTTGCGAATAAGGTTAGACTCAGCTCCTGCGCGTCTCCAGGACTGATTGTTAACTGCAAGGAGTGAACCGGCAGTAACGATAAGCAATATTGTGGCTGTCCAGGAGGCTATATTTGTGCGTCTTGTGCTGGCAGCCCAGTGTGCAAAGCCAAAAGTTAAAAGAGCTGCCAGCGGGACCGTAGCCAGATAGGCCAGGCGACTGCCCTCCAGATCGTCGGCGATTGAGAAAATCTTGTAGACAGGTATGAGCGAAATAATCAGCCAGAAGAAGAGAAAACAAAACAGTGCCCGGCTGTTGCGCTGAGTGACTAGGCGCCAAAAAGCCAGAAGTACTGATGAGAGTAAAGCTAGTTCCCACCCCTTAGTAAGCAGGTGATGTGCACCGAGCAGCTCCTTATTGATAGGCACCAACATCATGCGCAGTCCGTGGACCCAGCCAAGCAGGAAGAGACGCCAGTTGGCTACAAAAGTAAGCGAATCATCATAGCCCCCTACAAATGTACCCAGCGCCACCCGCCTTACTACAAAATAAGCGGCAAGAACGGCCCAGAAAGGCAATGTGGATACAAATGCTGAACCTGCGCGCTTAATAAGCGACCTGTTGCTCTTTGCAGTTGTCAACCCCCAGAGGGCAAAGAGCACAGGAGCTGTAACTGCCATCTCTTTAGAGGCTAAGGCGAGCACCATAGCTCCCGCTGCAGCAAAAAAACAAAATAGTTTGCCGCTTGTCCGCCAGTTGATATAGAACCAAAAACTGCCAAGGATAAACATTGTCACTACAGAATCGACACGTCCTGTTATCCAGGAGACAGCTTCAGGATGTAGCGGATACAAGGCAAAGAGAGCCGAGGCTGCTAGAGGCCATCGCAAACTTGCCGTTTTACCGGCTCTGCCCGCGCCACCGCCTGCGGAGCCGAGGCAGTCAGTTTGCAGGCTGCTTAAGATGAAAAATAACAGGATGGCGCTGAGAGTGTGGCAGACAAGATTTGTTATGTGAAAGCCAAGACCGTTTGTGCCCCATATCAGGTAGTCTCCTACCATAAATATTGAAATCAACGGTCTGTAAAAGCGAGTGGTAGTGCCGTCCAGCCAGGAGCTGTGAAAATTGCGCCAGATGAGCTCCGGGTTCTTCACTGCATCTGACAGCCAGGACAGGTGCACAAAGTCGTCACCGGCAAAAAAATTGAAGAGAACAGGAGAGTAAGCTGCCACTGTTGCCAGTATGATGAGTGCCAGAATGAAATAGACAGTTTTAGTTTCACTTCTGGAGATGCAAGAGCGTGCTGATCCACTGCAGCAATCACCTGCTGGTGCCGTGTCCTGACTGGCTGCTGGCTGGGAGCTTGCACCACCTGGTTGCCTGAGTGAAGAGCCACACCCAAAAAAATTACTGATGAGCCTGACTATTGAGAGGCTTGATGATTTCTTGGTATCTTCAGTCAAGGCGATCCTCAGCAGAGAGGCTCTCGTAAGCAGGTCTGTCTTGCAAGTGACATCTGATCTCGTTCTTGTTTTTGACAACCCGGGCTGGAGATCCAGCTACGACTGTGCCAGCTGGCACATCGTGTGACACGACTGATCCTCCTGCCACCACTGCACCTGCTCCTATCCGAACTCGCGGAAGGAGCAGCACCCGGGCGCCTACAATGACTCCGGACTCCAGATAAGGACCCTGGCGGCTTAGCTGGCAAGGCGGGTGCAAACTGTCAGTGGTGCATGACATCGGGTAAAAGTGAACATTGTCTTCAATAGTTGTGAAGGTGGCAATGAACACATTGTTGTGGAATCGGCAGTTGTTGCCTACCTTAATCTGCCCATCCGACTGTGAGAAGGTGCCGAATGTGCAGTTGTTGCCAAAATGGCTGTATTCCCGGATGATTGCCCGGTGTCCAGTAGCAAAGTTCTCCCCGGTAGTGCATCCGGCATAAATTATTGTCCCTGATCTCAAATGGCTGCCAGGACCAATCTCCAGCGCGGGGTTTTCGTAAGCAGGATCTTTGTAGAAGCTGCTTAAGCGCTCACCCAAAATGCACTGAGCGCCAACAAAAGTCTGCTCAGCCAGATGTACATTCTCATAGATTACAACGCCAGGCTCGATGACAACATTGTCGTCAATCACTGCTCCGGCAGCTATTATGACATCGGCAGCCAGCTGGACTCCAGAGCCAATCTTTGCACCCGGTGAAATTCCGGGAAACTCTTTTCCTTCCAATATTTTCATGAACTTATCCGGCTTGCCCCGCTCCTGCCGGAACGGCACTTGCGGTGCGGATGATTGCAGTTGTAGCGGCACAAACGCGCTTAACCTCGCCGGCAGTCAATTCAGGATACATCGGCAGCGACAGTACCTGATCAGCAGCTGATTCAGTTGCCGGTAGATCGCCTGCTCTGTGCCCGAGATATGAGAAAGCTGCCTGCAAATGCAACGGCACCGGATAATAGCACATAGAGCCAATTCCTTGAGCTGCCAGCTCTGTTTGCAGCCGGTCGCGCATGCCTTTTCCCAGCACCCGTATCGTGTACTGATGCCATACCGGAGTGGTATGCGGAGCTACAGGTGGAGCAACTACTCCCGGGCAGTGTGAGAGCTCTTCTGTATAAATAGATGCAAGTTCGCGGCGTTGTGCGTTCCAGCCTTCCAGATAAGGTAGTTTGATGAGGAGCGCCACTGCCTGTAGTTCGTCCAGGCGGCTGTTGTATCCGACTTCCTCATGATAGTACCGGACACGCATGCCGTGACCGCGCAGCAGTTTCAGCCTGTCGGCTATATCTGCGCTGACCGTGACAAGCATACCTGCATCACCGCAGGCGCCGAGATTCTTAGTTGGATAGAAGCTTATGCAAGCTACATCTCCCAGGCTGCCGGTGGGGCGCCCTTTGTACAAAGCACCAATTGCCTGAGCGTTGTCTTCAACTACTTTCAGGTTGTGCTTATGTGCTATCGGCATGATCTTATCCATGTCGGCTGGTTGCCCGTAAAGATGGACAGGAATGATAGCTTTGGTCTTGGCTGTAATTGCCTGAGCTATTAAATCTGGATCTATATTGAAGGTCTTAGGGTCGATATCAACAAAGACAGGTTTGGCACCACACAGAGCAATAGCTTCTGCTGTGGCTGCAAAGGTAAATGATGTTGTTATCACCTCATCACCCGGACCTACATTGCAAGCTCTGAGTGCCAGGATTAAGGCGTCAGTGCCGTTGGCAACTCCAATACCGTGGGCACAACCGGACAGTTTGGCTACACCTTCTTCAAGTGCCGACACATTTTTGCCTAGTATGTAATGCCCGCTGCGCAAAACTTCCAGCGTTCGTTTTTCTATTTCGGCGCCGACCTGCTTGTACTGGCGTTGTAGATCTAAAACAGCAATTTTATCCATTGTCATAGTTCTCCCTGGCTCGCTCCCAGCTTATCGGGAGATTCTAGCCAGAGCCAAGTCTAGCCTGACGGTGCTCTTGTTTGACAGGTAACATATATAAGGTTGAAGAAAAAGAATTGGTAAAAAATCTCTCATCGTCTCTTGCGAAGGACCGGTGCTGCAGAGGCAGGAATATAAAATGTATGTCAAGAGTGACTGGTGAGCAAACTTAGGTCACAAAAAAGGGGGGACTAACAACAGCCTCCCCCAATTCTTGCTTGTTTCGGAAAGTTATTTCTTCCCTTTACCTGGTGATGCCACTGTCCGCGAGAGCGCATTGGTAACGAATAGATTGAGGCTGACACCTTCTCTTTCTGCACGATCAACTAGCGCCTGGTGAAGCGATTTAGGCAATCTGACTGTAAACTTGCCACTGTATTTAGTATAGTCACCATCACCTCTTGCAGATGGGGACTTTGTGACCTTAACTGCATGTTTGACTGGAGCTTTTCTAACAACTTTACGGGCAACGGTTACTTTCTTGTGGGCCATCGCCGGCTTGGCAGCTTTTGCTGCGACTTTCGGCTTTGCTTTAGCCTTTTTCTTCTGGACCATGGTGCTCTCCTTGTATTGGGGCTATTTTTGTCCGGGCTGCTTATCCCTGCTAAGGGAGTGCTATTGTCAACTTTGAGCTGCCTGCTTACTGTCGGCTCAATACCGTAGTTGCCGCACTGTCACAGTGTGGATTGAGGAACTCTTAGTCCGGACGGGTAGAAGGTGAATCCGTAACAGTCCGCCACCACCATCGTGGTGCCCTGTAATTGAGGATGCCACCTACCACCACTTAAGGTGGCATATTTATTCTACCAAAAAATATCCGTTGTGTATCACTTTGTATATGCACCGGAATGGTGGCAGCGCTATAAACCCCCACTGGTTGGCTGTAAACAGATAGTTTCACCGCTGGTGCCGCACCATGTTTAATGGCTGGTATCACATGTGAAGCTGCCCGCCGATTCCGCGCTCACGATCCGCCGGAAGTCCGGACTGAGGGATTTTTAAACCCGGAAATCCTTGATAACTGGGACTTTCACTCAACATCTTTGCTAGTAGGAGAGTTAAAAAAGGTAACGAACCTTTAACCTCGGGTAAAATCGAAAGGTGACGGAGATCCAGCCATGCGAATCCTGATTATCAGACTAAGTGCCATCGGCGATACGATTCATTGCTTGCCAGTTGCTGCTGCTGTGAGGCGACGGATACCTGGAGCCGAGATTAGCTGGGTGACAGAACCAGCCTGCCTGCCGTTGCTCGAGGGGAACCCAGCAGTGGACCGGACTCTTGTTCTGGAGAAGAAAGCCTGGCTTAACTCCCTTGCGCATCCCTGGCGATGGACCGGCACTCTCACCGCCGCCGGTGCGCTCCTGCGGGAGCTCCAGTCTTCCCGTTTTGATCTTGTGCTCGAGATGCAGGGGCTATTAAAAAGCGGTATCTGTTGCGGGCTTTCCGGCGCACCGACCAGAGTGGGGTTTGCTCACGCCCGTGAGGGGGCTCACATGTTTCTGACTGACCAGGTGGATGTCGGAGACTACTGGGCCCCTGACCGGCATGTAGTCGATCACAATCTGGCGCTGGTCGATTATGTATGTAAAAAGGTAGGCATCGCCAGTGGTGAGGAGTCTGATGGAGCACCACCGCGAGGCTGTCCTGCCGAATTCCCGCTGCCGCAAGCTCCAGCGGGATCAGTACAAAAGATTGAGCAGGCTTTTGCAGCAGAAGTTGGACCGGTTCGATCACCAAACATAGATATGGTATCAACTGCTGTGCTCATTCCTGGTACCACATGGAGTTCCAAAATATGGCAGTGGCAAAACTGGGCGTGCCTGGCGCGTATGCTTGGCACCACAAGCGGGTATAGAATCTGCCTCATAGGTGGGGCTGCTCAACGTGCAGACAATGCCAGCATAAGTCGGCAGCTAGCTCAGGAATGTCCGGAGGTCCCCATAGTCGACCTGACAGCCAAGACGAGCCTCCTCGACTTGATTGCTCTCTTCCAACGTGTGCAATTAGTAGTAGGAGCAGACACCGGACCGCTTCACTTAGCTGCAGCCACTGGAATACCTAAAGTTGTTGGAGTCTACGGAAGTACGCCTGGGGTAAGAAATGGCCCATATGGTAAGCAATGTCTAAGTGTAAGTCTGGGTCTGTGGTGCCAGCCCTGCTTTGAAATGATATGTCCACTCTCTACCTGCGCCTGCCTTAAAGAGTTAACCGCCCAGAGAGTCTTCGCTGAGATACAACAACACCTGGCAGGTCAAGCCGCAGTGTAAACCTGAGTCCTCATTTATTGGACTGGCTGCTTCTGGAAAGCACCCGGGAGTGCTCCCAGGTGCAGCCCCGAGCAGAGCTCCGACTGATTTTAGGGGTGTTGTCCGAATACTTACTCTAACTACTCGCTTACCCAGGTGTCTATATTGCGGCTCCAGCAGCTTAATAGTTCGCTGTCCTGGAAGAAGATGGAGATTTCGCGGCTAGCACTTTCCGGTCCGTCAGAGCCATGTACTACGTTGCGCCCAATCTCTACGCACAGATCGCCGCGAATAGTTCCAGGGGCTGCATTAGCAGGATTAGTTGCACCTATGACGTTACGTGCCAGAGTAATAGCGCCCTTACCTTCCCAGACCATAGCTACTAATGGACCGGAGGTAATAAATTTGACCAGCCCGGCAAAAAATGGCTTGCCAATATGCTCTCCATAATGTTTCTCTGCCAGAGAAGGTGTTACTTGCAACATCTTTAAACCGATCAGTTTAAGTCCACGCGCCTCAAAACGAGAGATCACTTCTCCGACTAGACCACGCTGAACGCCGTCCGGTTTGACGGCTACAAAGGTTCTCTCCACTTCTGCCACTGGCTTACTCCTTCAAAGGTTAGACCGCATGGCGTGCAGTATAACCTGAGCCGGAGTCATCATCTTGGTCGCCAAACTGCACCAGGCGCTGCTTGACGCAGCTGTTGCCTTTTGTCTCTTTTATGACAATTTAACCAGTTTGGCAAAACGAGGATCGAGGAGACGCTTGCCTGCCGTGACAAACTCCACATTGTAGAGCTGCTTGTCGCCTTCACCAATAATCTGAACAACCTCTCCAACCCCAAACTTGCTGTGAGTGACTTTGTCACCAAGCGCCAGCTGCTCAAAATCGGCTGACCCTGAGCTTGTCGACGGCTCGGACTGTCTGGTGGCAGCGTTGCTTGTGAGAATGCCGGTACGAATAACACGGGGAGCGGCTGTGGTGGGTCCGCTTCTTGTTGTGCTGGACTGAGCTGCCTGGCGGAAGCCTCCTCTCCCTTGTGCTGCAGGCAGATGCCAGTCGTTCTCTTCATTGCTGGTAGCCCACTGCGACTGGCGAACCTCCGGCTCGGGGTAATAGCCGCTCAATAGATCTGGCGAAATCTCTTTGAGAAATCTACTTGGAATAGTGTAGCTGGGTCCACTGGCAGCTCCGGAGCCAAAGAGCATCCGCCGGCGCGCATAACTTAAGTAAAGTAGGTCCTCTGCTCTGGTGATTCCTACATACATAAGGCGTCGCTCCTCCTCGAGGGCTGAGGGGAGATCAAGTGAGCGAATGTGGGGGAAGAGCCCTTCTTCAAGTCCGGTGAGAAAAACGATAGGGAACTCCAGTCCTTTAGCAGAATGGAGAGTCATCAGCTTGACAGCATCAACATCCAGCTTAGCCTGGTCCAGATCTGAGACAAGAGATACTCTAGTCAAAAAGGCTTCTAAATTCGGCTCATCGGCAACTGCTTCAAACTCCCTGGCCACTACAATCAGCTCTTTGACATTATCGATGCGCCCGGATACAAGCGGGTCTGTGCTGGTTCTAGACTCTTCCTCCAGTTCGGACAGATATCTGCTTTCACTGAGAACTAATTCAATTAAGGCTGAAACAGAAAGCGCTGCCGAGAGTGTTTCCCAGCGTGACACCATCTGGGCAAAATCGCGCAATGTTTTAGCCTGTTTAGCTGATATTTCAGCTACAGCCTCGCTGTGAGCACAGGTGCTCATAAGGCTCATGCCGTTATCTTCAGCATATGCGGACAGACGCTCCAGAGCAGTCTTGCCAAGTCCGCGCCTGGGAGTGTTGACTATGCGGAGAAATGACAACCCATCGTCATGATTGTAGATGAGTTTGAGATAAGCCAGTACATCCTTGATCTCAGAGCGATCATAAAAACGAGTGGCTCCAACCATTGTATAAGGGATACCGCTCCGGACAAGGACCTCTTCAATAGCCCGGCTTTGAGCGTTGGTACGATAAAGACAAGCTGCGTCTGCATAAGATCTGCCGCGGGCTTTGAGCTTCTTCAACTCTTCTACTATGTTGTAGGCTTCGTCTATCTCATCTGAAGCAGCAAAACATTGCACTTTCCCGCCTTGACCACGATTGCAGCGCAAAACCTTTTCAAGTCGTTCGCTGTTGTTGACAATGATGCTATTGGCAACTTCGAGAATAGTGGCAGTAGAACGATAGTTTTCCTCCAGCTTCACCAGAGTTGAGCCAGCATAATCTTTCTGAAAGCCGAGAATGATACGAAAATCGGCTTTGCGCCAGGAATAGATGGACTGGTCAACATCTCCTACCACCATCAAACTCCGCTTGCCGTTGCCTGCATCTCCTGCCAGGAGCCTGATTAAGTCATATTGTGATTGGTTAGTGTCTTGAAATTCGTCGACTAGAATATGCTGAAACCGCTCTTGCAGCCGCTGTCGCACTGACTGATCTTGCTTTAACAGGTTGTTGAAAACCAGGATTAGGTCATCGAAGTCAAGGGCATTATTGCGCGCCAGAGCTTTTTGGTAAGATGAGTAAATCTCGGAGAGCCTGTGTTCGCGGTAGTTTCTGGCATCCGAGCTAAAGCGGTCAGATGAGTAGCCGTCGCTTTTTAGTTCAGAGATCTTGTTGCGCATTTCTCGCGGCACAAAAGCTTTAACGTCCAGGTTGAGCTTGGTGACTGATGACTTGACCAGGTTTAAGCTGTCAGTCTCGTCATAGATGACAAAGTTGCCCTGCCACTTGTTCCCCTCCGGACTCACATAACTTTCAATTTCGCGCCGCAGCAGTCGAGCACAGATGCTGTGAAAGGTGCCAATCCAAAGCCTGCGAGATTGATCATAGCCAACCAGCGACTCAAGCCGGCACTTCATCTCACCTGCTGCTTTATTTGTGAAAGTCACAGCCAGGATGGAGTAAGGGTCCTGCTTAAGGCAGCAGGTCAGATAAGCTACCCGACGGGTCAAGACTGTGGTTTTGCCGGAGCCAGCGCCAGCCACAACAAGCGCTGGTCCCCATAAGAGAGTTACAGCTTCCTTCTGGGAAGAGTTGAGCGAATTCAATAGGCTGTCTCGTGTCACCATAGCTTTGTTTGTAGAGTTCTCCCTTAGTACTGTTTATAGTCATGCTATTATTCAGTCTGGCCTAGATTATTCTTAGTTAGAATCTCCCCATTAGCATTGTGTCCGGTGCCAGTTCGTCTTCCAGAGAGATTACGACTTGTAAACAGACTGAAAGGCTTCATGCGCTCCAGAACAAAATCACAGGTACTCTAGGCTTTGATATTGAGTGCAGATCATAACAAAGTAATGCCACAGACAATCGCTTACTTCTTACTCACATCTTCTCCAGGAATCGCAAAGTCTCATGAGTCCCTCTGAACCAGGCGCAATTACAGTCCCGACAGTCGATGAGCTGGCCCAAGAGCTTCTGCTTATCCAGCAGTCAGCGCCGCGCCGTGTAGCTATTATCGGGACACGTAATCTGCCGCTTACTCACCAGCAGCTGGTGGAGATGTTGAGCTACGCTCTGGTGCTCTCCGGCAATCAGGTGGTCACCTCAGGCGGTGCTAACGGCACTAATATGGCGGCAATGAGAGGTGCTCAAAGAGCCAACCCGGACAGACTGGAGATTATCTTGCCCCAGACTATCGGGCAACAACCTGCCGAAGTTCAAGACCTGCTTATTGGCATCAAGCATATACATGAGTATCCAGAACGCCGAACCATGACACTTGCTGATGCCAGCAAACTCTGCAATCACGAAATCATTGATCGCTGTCAGCAGATTATCTGCTTCTTGTATCACACCAGCCACACTCTGCTCGAGTCGGTTAATTATGCCAAAGAGCACCGGAAGATAGTCACTAGCTTTTATCTTGACTGATTGTGCTTTCTGCCTCTGAAACTGCATCTTTGTGCTTACCGATACCGGCTGCGATAGCGTTTCTTTTTTGTGCCTTTTTATTCCCGCCGTATATTCGCTTTCTGAAAAAACGGCACTTGGGACAATATATAAGGACTGAAGGACCGAAAAGCCACTCAGACAAAGCCAAGACACCAACCATGGGCGGTGTCTTGTTCATGGCATCGACACTGGTTGTAGCCGCCGGCTGGCTGGCTGTGAGCGCAGGGCTGACTGTGGTGGTTGGCTCTGTAATGGCAGTTGCTGCTGCTGCCGGTCTTATCGGGCTGGCTGATGATCTGTCCAAACTGGCAAAAAAGGCTAATGCTGGTATCTCTGCTCCTGTACGTCTGGCTGCTGAGACTTTGCTCGGTCTTGCCCTCGGTGCAATCATTTTCTTTGTGAGCAGAGATACAAGTATCTTAACGAGCGGCGGGCAGTCAGTTGTGCACTCGCTTTCTTTGCCGCTGGCAGCTTTTGTTGCTCTAGCTGCTTTTTATATGGCAGCGACTACAAACGCTTTGAACTTGCACGACGGTATGGATGGACTTGCTGCTGGAACATCTCTCGTTGTCTTTACTACCCTGGCTTTCATGCTCTACTTAACAGGGCATTTATCTCTAGCTGCTGTAGCTGCAGCAGCTGCCGGGTCGATTGCTGGATTTTTGATTTATAACCGTTATAAAGCCGCCATCTTTATGGGTGACTGTGGAAGCCTTTTCATTGGTGGGTTGATGGCTGCTCTGGTTATAGCTGGCAAACTTGAGCTCTGGTTTATTCCGCTGGCTCTCATTTATATACTTGAGACATTATCAGTCATGATTCAGGTTGTTTATTTCAAGCTAACTAAAGACTACAGCGGTGAAACTCCGACAGCTACAGCAAAATTGGTCTGGCTAAAACTTACAAAGCGTCTGCCGGGGCAAGGCAAACGTTTCTTCCGTATGGCCCCATTGCATCACCACTTTGAAGCTGTAGGTTCTGACAGAGGGTTCAAGGAGTGGGAGGTTGTAGTTTGCTTCTGGCTGGCTCAGCTGGCAGTTGCTCTGGTAGTCTTTCTCATCTTTATGTCTGTTTAGCCGCTTGGTGGCTGCGACCGGAGAGTCCGGTCAGCCTGTCAGGTGTTCAGGTGTCATGTTGAGACGAGCAAG
This sequence comes from uncultured bacterium, assembly GCA_903835185.1. Lineage (GTDB taxonomy): Bacteria > Cyanobacteriota > Vampirovibrionia > Obscuribacterales > Obscuribacteraceae > CAILLX01. The sequence goes on from CAILLX010000234.1 coordinate 31,977, forward strand.
GATATATGACTGTCAATCTGTAATCCAGCCGCTCCTTTCCATACTATACTTTTTATAAATTCCCAGACCGCCTCTATGCTCTGGGAATTCCGGAGCCTGTTGGCGCGTATACTTTTTACTGGGCAGCACCACTACAACACAAGGGGCTCTTAGTGTCAGCCAAAATAATGCAGCTGGTTAACGATCTCATCGGCTTGGGACGATGGGATGAAGCTTATGCAGTGTTGGTCCGCTTTGCTGCTCAGCAACCCGATGATCCTGAAATCGCGGCTCAGTTAGGTATGCTCTGCTTTAACATGGGACGCTTCCCTGAGGCAGAGAGACATTTGAGAACAGCATTAGAAAGTAACGCCTCAGATTCCCAGAGTCACTATCAGCTCGGTCTTGTCTTGCTTAAACAGAGATGTTTTGCCGAAGCTATGGCTGAATTTCGGGAAGCTTGCGAGCTCACAGAAGGTTTTGCTGCTGGACATTTTCACTGGGGGATAGCTCTTTCCCAGATGGGTAATTTGCGTGGTGCACTTGGACAGTACAATCAAGCTCTCAAGAGTAACCCGCAGATGGTGGCAGCCCATTATCAAGCTGGAGAAGCAGCGCTGTCTCTCAAGCAGTTTAATGATGCCGGACAGTTTTTTCGCAACGCCACCGACTGCGACCCTAAACTGGCTGTTGCTTACAACGGTATGGCTGCGGCTCTGATAGGGCTAGGAAGGCATGAAGATGCTCTTAAGTTTTTCGAGCAGTCCTGGACACTCGATAATCAGCTCGCCTGCGTGCAAAAGGACTGGGCTGCTTGTCTGGTCGGTCTCGGCAGATATGAAGAAGCTGCCAAGCACTATCAGGAGGCTCTCAATTGTGGGGACAAGTCGCTTGGTGCCAAGGAGCGCGCCCTCATCTATAACGATTGGGCTGTCTGCCTTTTCCGTCAGGGCAGCACAGAGCCAGCAGCAGAAAAACTGGCTCAAGCTATCGATGTTAATCCTGCCTTTTGGGCTGCTCGCATCAATCAAGGAGTTGTTCATACAGCTCTGGCAGAGCATGATATGGCGTCAGATTGTTTTGAGCGTGCCATAGGCGAAGATCCAGAGAATGGCGAATCATATCTCTTATGTGGCATTTCCTATCTGTCTCTGGGGCGCTACCAGCAGGCGGCAGACAGGCTGGCTCAAGCCCAGTCGCATGGTGTAAAGGCTCCGGAGCTTGAACTCTGGCTAGGTTATGCTCAGATGGCATTAGGCAATCCTGCTGCTGCTGAACAACATTTTGCCAGTACTGCAGCTGCAGAAGAGACGAGTTATCTGGCTTGCGATGCCTGGGGGGTCAGCCTGGCAGAGCTGGGTCGGCATGATGAAGCTGCAGAAAAGTTCAAGCAGGCGCTGAGCTTGAAAGATGATTATGCCCTGGCTTATCTGCACCAGGCACGCAGTCTTGAGATGCAGGGCAAAGTCAATGAGGCACGCTCGACTTATGAGCGGGCTGTATTGATAGATCCGCACGGTCTGGACGGACAAAAAGAGATTCTTGAGCAGCTCACAGCTGAGCAGCACTGGGAGCAGGCTATGTCTGGTGCTCTTGCTTTGCTCGATGTATCTCCTAATGATGCTGTAGCACAGCTAATACTGGCTCAAGCATTGCGTGGACTCAACAGGCTTAATGAATGTATGCAGGTTCTTGGCAGTCTTATTGAAGATCATCCTGATTCTGGTCCAGCCCACCAATTGTTGGGGCTTATCTATTTGAGTCAGGGGAAGCTATCTGAAGCAGACGCGCAGTTCAGTCAGGCATCGTTTTTATTTGAAGGCGATGTCAATCTCTATTATTCCTGGGGCAAGACACTCTCTCTTCTGGGACTGCATGAATTGGCAGTAGAGAAGTACGGCAAGGCCTCTGAGTTCGATCCTTACGATGGCGACACATACGAAGCCTGGGGGGCTGCTCTTAAGGTGCTGGGGCGGTTTCAAGAAGCAGCCGAGATGTACAAGCGAGCATCTGATTACTTATGATTGCACTTGCCCAGGACAACCAGCAGTCAGAAAGCGAGCTTTATCTTAAAACCGAGCAGCTGCTCCACTTCCGGCTTGCTTTTGCTCTTGCCAGTCTTATTGTTTCGCTTCTAGTTGGTTACTGTGCCAGGTCAGAGTTTGATCTCTCCGGGGCTGTCATTCTTACATTTGCCATTGCTTCATATTCACTTATCGGACTCGACGCAGTAAGAGGAGGCAGGATCAAAACTGATACTGCCTTGACCCGATTTAACGGCATCCTTATCGGTGCTGACATTGTCAGCCTTTCTATTCTTGTCCATCTAACCCATGGTATAGACTCAGATCTTTATTTTCTTTACCTGCTGCCTGTCCTGCTCTCCAGCCACACTTTCAGACGCAAAGGGATTTATCTTACTGCCACTGCTGTCTGGCTCTCTTATGTCAGCACTTTAATTGTGGAGAATCTTGAGTTTGTCCCTTATCTACTGGCTCCGTCCCACGGCTTAACTGCTGCTTACAGTCAGCGCATCTATCTGAGAATTTTCTACAGGAGCGCAATACTCATCTGCGTCTCTTACATCTGGGCAGCCTTTTGCGACTATATGTCGCAGGTTGGCGAACACAGCGCCAACACTCTGCGCGAGCAGCTTGCCACCAATTACCAGCTGATAGGCGAGGCGAGGGCTGCTGCTGCTCGCGAGCACTTGATTAATACTATAAGCTCAGCTATTCGCAGCACTTTAGACCTGGATCAGATACTGAAAACGACAGTTGAGCAGCTTGGTGCAGCACTAAGTGCAAGTCGTTGTGCAATTTTCTGTCGCAGACAGTCAACTGACCCGCGGCCCGCCATCTGGGAGGCTCTGCATGAATATCAGCCTGTGAAGCTGCCTGAGTTCAGCTCTGCCTTCTGCCAGTTTATTCTGGACAATAAGGCGCATTATGAACAGGATGTTGACGGTGTCCCAGTGACGACAACTTTTGTCTTTGACGAGCCGATAAGAGAGTGGTCGTTCCGCCGGATTCGTGACGATTTAGCACAGCTGTCATTCCGTTCCTTAATTGTGCAGCCAATTATGTACGGCGGGCGCTCCAAGGGAGTCTTGCTCATAGCTTCGTGCGACAGCAGGCGGCATTGGACAGCTCCGGATCTGGAGCTTGTCTTAAGTGTTGCTGGGCAGGTAGCTATAGCAATTGAGCATTCACGTCTTGTCGACCAGTTATCCAATCGCAATGAAGACCTGTTGCGCAAGAACCTCCAGCTCGACTCTAAGAACCTGGAGCTTAGGAGCACCCAGGCTCAACTTATTCATCAGGAGAAGATGGCTTCCTTAGGACGGATGGTGGCAGGCATAGCTCATGAGCTCAATAATCCGGTCAACTTTGTCCATGGCAATCTTCCTTATCTGCGTACCTATTGCAGCGAGCTCAAACAGATTGTCTCTGCTTGCGACAAGCTGCCTGATAATCTGCGCGCCCCAGTAGATGAACTCAAGAAGGAGCTAAAATATGATTTTCTGGTCACTGACCTGGATCACATCTTGGCTGACCTGGAAGAAGGATCACAGCGAATAAGGCAGATTATTAGAAATCTGCGCAGTTTCAGCCGGCTTGATGAAGCTGAGTTGAAAGAAGCATCTGTTAAAGAAGGGCTTGAGTCCAGTGTGCGAATACTCAATCAATATTATGGACGAGATAAGATACCGATCATTCTTAACTGTGGCGATATCCCACCTATAACCTGCTATCCAGGTCAGTTGAACCAGGTGTGGGTTAATCTGCTCTCTAATGCTGCCCAGGCGCTTAACGGCTTAGAGCATGGGCAGGTGACTGTCGAAGTAAGTTCAGCTGACGGTTGGGTTGAGGTGGCAGTAAGTGACAACGGTCCTGGTATTAAGATTGCCGAACAGAGTAAAATCTTTGAACCCTTCTTTACGACTAAGCCGGTCGGTCAGGGTACAGGTTTGGGGTTGTCAATTTGCCATTCGATTATAGAGAAGCACGGTGGACAGATCTGCTTAGAGTCCCAACCAGGGCAGGGTACTACTTTCAAAGTCAAGATACCGGTGGTAGCCCGGGCACAGCAGCTACCCATACACACCGATTGTGAGCAGGGATAATCAGGCTCGCCAGAGGTCACGAGGTTAACAGCAATGGAGTTCCACCACAAAATACTGGTTGTAGATGATGAGCCTGCTAACCTCAGATTGCTCAAGCGAGTTCTCTCTGGAGACTATGACGTTCTGCCAGCCAGCTGTGCTGAAGAGGCTTTGGCAATTTTAGAAGAGCATGACATCTCACTGGTTATTACTGACCAGAGGATGCCTTCTATAAGTGGTGTCCAACTTCTCGAGCAATCCTTAAGTATCCGTCCCGACGCCATTAAGATTCTTTTAACTGGTTATACGGATGTTCAGTCTCTCATAGATGCAATTAATTCAGGACATGTATACAAGTACATACCTAAGCCATGGGATGCTGATGAACTGAAGCTGACAGTAAGGCGGGCGCTGGAGACGTATGAGTTGAAGAAGCGCAACGAGGCGCTTTTAAGAGATCTGCAAATTGCTCTTGTACAGCTTGAAGATCTTTCAATCGGCACTATCACAGCTCTGGCCGACGCGCTTGATGCAAAGTGTGACTATACCTCCGGACACAGCTTGCGAGTTAGCCGTTATGCTGTAGCTATCGGTCGGGCAACTGGGCTCAGCGATGCTGAATTGAGAGATCTCGAACTGGCCGGCATTCTTCACGATGTAGGCAAAATTGGTGTTCCTGAGTCGATATTGTGGAAGCCGGCTCAGCTTACAGCTGAGGAAGAAGCAATCATGGCTCAGCATCCGTTACGCAGCGCCAAGATAATAGGCGACATCCCGGCTTTGTCCAGAGTGCGCAGCTGGGTTTTGCACCATCATGAACATATAGACGGCTGCGGTTATCCAGACCACCTGTCAGGAGAGGCTATTCCTTACGGCTCCAGGATCATACTGGTGGCAGACGCTTATGACGCCATGACTACTGACAGACCGTACCGTAGAGCAATCGGGCACGATTGTGCTGTAGCTGAACTGCTCAAGCACTCTGGCAGCCAGTTTGACGCTGCTGTAGTAAAGGCGCTTATCTCAATTGTCGGCGAGGAAGGTGCTGCACTTAACACCCAGCTGCCTGAGAGCTTTCTTGGACTGAAGTTGCATTCAATTGATCCATTACAGCTTGGAACACAATATCAGGTTGAATCAGCACGCCTGGCGCGTTTGAAAGAGATTGCCCAGCGTATGGGACAGGTGACCTTTGAGGAGAAGAAGTAGTTTGCTGGTGCCCTTGCAACCAGCGGAATCTTTGATCGCTCGGCAGCAGTTTGGATGGATCAGTAGGACCAAAAAGTGCTACTAAAGATTTGCCTGCCGCTACAGCCAGGTGCATCGGTGCTGAATCGACACAGACAAGCAGATCGCATTGTGAGATAAGTGCTGCCAGATCGCTCAGTCCAGCTGTGGCACCTACAGCAGAGAGCAGCCGGAGACCGCTAGATGCTCTGGCAATTGCTTCTACTGTCTGGCTATCGTCTGGTCCGCCTGATAGCACCGGCTGAATCTGCGGGCAAGCGCAGAGTCTGGCAATGAGTTCTACCCAGTTATCTATTGCCCAGGTCTTAATTATGCCTTTCTCAAGCGCCAGCCGGCTTGTGCCAGGATGAATGAGCACCCGGCAGGTTGCCTCACCGCCTGCGGTGGCTCCTTTTGCTGACGAGAGCAGCAGCTTTGCCCTGGCGATGCTATCAGGCGGCAAAGTTAGTGCCGGACTCTCAGCTTTTCGCACTATGCCCAGCCCGGACACAAGATCGTGATACATATAAGCTGCATACTGCTGCCTATTTAAAGCTACCGGATTTGTAAGAAGTAACGTAGAGGCAAAGCTTGTGGCGTAACCAACCCGCACCGGCACTCCTGAGAGAAACAACAGTGCTGCAACAGCTGGTGAAGAGCCTGATGAAAGGAGGATATCGAAGCTGCCGTCTTTTATGAGCCAGAGAAGATCGCAAAGGTCACCGGCTGTGAGCGGTCTCTTCTTAATATCGAATGTTAAGCTGGCATCAATGAGGCTAGTTACCTGGGCAACAGATTGTGATCTGGGCTCGACTAGAAGTGTGATATGCCAGTCTGGGTGCACTTTCTTAATGCTGTCCAAAGTGGGCAAAAAAAGGATTTCGTCTCCAATCCCACCAAAGTTAATGGCTAAAAGCTTAGTGCGTTGTAAGTGCATGAACATCCATCCTGATGTGGCATTTCTAGTCAGGACGTATAATAGCGCAGGAGTAAGACAACATTGAGATCACCCAACTGGTTCTCTATTTTTCTTTGGGCTGCTTTTCTTGGCATTGCAGTAGGTTATATTGTCACAATCTGCATCCGCCCAACTTTGCTGCCACCGCTCTTGCGCTGGGGTAGCCTGACGCAGCCAACCACAGTCATGTTGTTGGGGGTGGATGTGTCATATACGCAGCAAGGTCTAAGGAGTCGGTCAGATTTGAGCGCTTTTAACGGGCGCTCCGACACTATGCTTGTTGCTCATCTTGATCCAATCCGCAACTGTACAACCATCCTCTCTGTGCCTCGCGATACTCAAGTGCACATACAAGGTTATGGACGGCAGAAAGTGAATGCTGCTAACGCTCTGGGCGGTCCTACTTTAGCTAAAGAGACACTCTGCTCACTGTTTGGTATCAATATCGACCATTACATTGTGCTAAATCTTCACGGTTTTGTTGAGATGGTCGACGAGTTGGGTGGAGTCACTGTAGAGATTCCGAAAAAGATGAAGTATATGGATTGGACGGCTAAATTGAAGATAGACCTGGAGCCAGGGCTACATACATTGAATGGTAATCAAGCTATGGGGTTTGTCCGCTTCAGACATGATGCTTTAGGCGATATTGGTCGAGTGCAGAGGCAGGAGATCTTTTTGCAAGCTGTGCTTAACCAGGCGATGAAGCCTGAGTCGTGGGTGCATATTCCTCGCCTTATCGCTCTGGGGAGAAGCTTTGTCCTTACAGATCTCAGTGATGCAGAGATTCTCAGGATGGTCACATTTGTTAAAGCTGTACCGAAAGCCAATCAGCATCTAGTAATGCTGCCTGGCAATTTCTCTGGGACAGGCGACTGGCTGGTCAGCCCTGCCGATGCCAGACAGATGGCTGCACGTCTTGTAGGCGATAGCTGTCCTCTGGCTAACAAGACGGATATTCATATCGCAATTGAAAACACAAGTTGCTATGCAGATCTTGGGCGCAAGCTCGCAAAGCTGTTGCGGGCACGAGGCTATGACATTATTGCTGTTAAATCTGCTAGCAATGCCGAATCAGGACACCGTTATCAAACCAGAATCATTGCTCAAAGAGGCAACCCGGAAGATGCGGAGATGATTCGTCTCGACCTGGGCGGGACAGGAGCGGTGCTCAATGCATCTGTAGGAGATATACAGAGCACAGTCACTATTATGGCTGGAGATGATCTGCTGCCTATGGTAGGTCAAGGAGCGCAGTAGGGATAGCACAAAACCCCTCTTACTGCGGTTTTCACCACTGACACTGCTCCGAAAACTTTACACATTATTATTTTGCTTGCGTAATATCGCTTTGACCGCTAGGATGCAGAGGTGTAAAGTGTTTGGTCAAATCTCCAAAAGGCAGGCAACATGATCCATTATGTATACGCAACTCGAGGCGGTTATTTGTACCTGGTAGGACGTTACAGTCACCGTCCAAAGGCACACAATACAGGCGAGTTCGTATTGTCAGTGCCGGAGAAGACCTCGCAAGTAGCAATCGATACGCTTGCCCACCGTCGTTTTATGGAACACCTGCGCCGTCCGCGCAAAGCTAATCATGACCGTCACCGTACTGCTGCTCCTGAGCGCGAGCTGGTGACAGCCTAAATATTTTTAGACAAGCAGACACTGCAGTGCCGTTCTTAATTTCTCGTGGTGCCTGCTTTGGCAGGCGAGCGGAGTGTAATTGGTGCTGCCTGGCAGGAGATGTCCAGGCAAGAGCAGGGAAGTCAGGAGTCTATAATCGTCGTTTGGTAGCCTTTGTCTAATGATATTGGTGGCATAAATCTTTTCAAGACAGTCCCTCAATCGGGTGATTTTGATAAGTAATTTAGGTCAAAATATGCTTGACGGCAGAATAGCCTGGTGTCCAACAAGGTCCTGATGCAGGCTAGAAAGGTCTTGACAGGATAAGTTTGAAAATACTCTTGCTAACGGCTAGATTAAGCAGCGTTATTTTCCCGGCGTCGTTGGGCAAGCACCGATTGTGGAGGTTTCGCGAGAGAAGCCGGTGGTGGGTCGCTGGCATCTTAACGCGCGTTCTAACCAGAAAAAGGGTATTATTTCAGACTTGGTTGTCTGTTCTTGCCCCTGACAACCATTACGGGAGAGGCATTCTGGAGGTTTTCCCCATCAATGTACTGATTGCAGGGTTTGAGTGTCCAAGCATGTAGATTGGGAATAAATTGAATCTATTTTGCGAGAACTGTGGCGGTGGAAATGTTTTACTAAATTGAGATGAGTGTGTGGCGGGACCAAGGCGATATAAACGATCAAGGTCCGAAATCAAACAAGGAAGGAAGCAGATGATTGAGAAAATGAAAAAGATAACTAGAAGCCAAGGTTTTACCTTAATCGAGCTTTTGGTCGTGGTTATTATTATTGGTATTCTGGCAGCAATTGCTCTGCCAAACTTTATTGGAGTACAGGATAAGGCTCGTAACGCGTCTGTGAAGGCCAATATGCGCACGACACAGATTGCTACTGAATCATATGCCACTGATAACGGTGGCACATATCCAACTGCAGATCCAACTTCAGATACTATTTTCTTGAGCTACTTCCCAGGTGGCAACTCAGGTGGTGGTACTGCTGGGAATTTGCCAGTCAATCCATTCACCAATACGGGTTCAACGTTTGCAACGCTCTCAGTGTCTAATGTGGTAACAGCGCGAGCTGCTGCACCTGCTTCCTTAGGTACTGCTGGACAACTTGCCTATTGTGGCATTGGTGTATCCGCAACCGGATCGAACGCTACTTCTTATGCAATTGAAGGCGCCGATTCTAGCGGGAAAGCGCTTGCTGGACAGGCTCCTGGGACTACACTAATTCTTTCCAACCAGTAAACGCATAGCTCATTTAAAAGAGCAACAAGACAACTAGCTGGTTGCTAAGCATCTCTCGGCTCTGCCGCAGTTGTTTAGCAACTGGTTTTTTGTCAGGCAGACTTTTGTGTCGGTGTCCCTGTGGCGTCAGCACAATCGCTTTATAATTATGGGGTTCACGTGCACCGGTGGGAATCCCCGCGTTGTTCTGGAGGCATTGGAGTGAAGTTCGTTTACAGAAACGGTCTGGTAGTTTTTTGCTGCTCACTTCTGCTTGTCCTTATTCTTCTTTATGCTCCATACCTGCTAGGACGGGTCGATTTCTTTTTTGAGGATCACACACACTTTTTCGAGCCGCTCTGCCGCTACATCTCTTCCTGTTTGCAGCAGGGACAGTTACCACTCTGGAACCCATACAGCTATTGCGGCATGTCACAGCTAGCGATTAGTTCGCCGGGCATATTCTATCCATTTATATGGCTTTTCGTGCTTCTACCTTACAGTCAGGCCTTGTCATGGAGTCTAGTTGTACACCAGCTGATTGCTGGGGTGGCGCTTTTCCTACTGGCGCGATCCTGTGGGCTCGGGTTTCTGGCAGCATCAATGAGCGGCTCGGTGGCAGCACTTTCTGGTTATATGTTTGCTGTGCAGAGCAACTTTACCCTCTGTTATGCTGCCGCCTGGTTCTGTCTCACCCTCTGGTCTACTCATCAGCTTGCAGGGTCCACCACGGCAGTAAGGAAGATTATCTTCACAGCACTATCGACTCTGTCGGTAGCTCTTATGGTTCTCTCCGGACGTCCAGAAATTTTTGTTCCTGGAATAATATTTCTTGGTATCTTTTCAGCATCTCTATCTTCTACCGATCCGAGCCAGAGAAAATGGGTCCATGTGAGCGCTGTCTTCTTGCGTCCGCTAGCGCTGGGACTTCTTTTAGCTATGCCCTCGCTGCTGCCGTCGGCCGAGTGGGTTCCCTGGTCGCGTCGCTCAGAAGGGCTTCCTGCCGGAGAGGTGTTGCTGTTTAGTGCCAACTGGTATGACTTCCTCGGACTATTTCTAGGGCAACCGCTGGGAGATTTACAGAGTTCCACTGCCAGATTCCTCGGGTTGGTGGCATCCTGCAAGTGGATGCCTTATATTTCCTCCGCCTTTGTTGGTACCACCGTGATTACAGCAGCACTCTGGGGAATTCTCTCAGAGAGAAAACGCATCGCACTGCCATTTATCCTTCTATTTGCCCTTTCTCTCACTGCTTGTGCGGGCATGAACATTCCTGGAGCGTCCGCACTGGTGGAAAAGCTCAGTATCTTCTCTATGCTACGCTTTCCGGTCAAGTTATTATTTTTCTGCACAGTGGCACTGGCTGTACTTGGGGCTGTCGGATTGCAAGACCTCGCTGACGGCAAAGCGCGGAAGCTTGTTGCTGTGTTGTTTGGTAGCATCTGTCTAAGTTTCGGAGTTCTTTTATTCTTAGCCGGGAAGCGGGTGCTCCTGCCGTTCGAAACAGATTTCTCCACCGCCGGGCAGCGAGCAGCAGGTCAGCTCGCAATTGCCTATGCTTTAATTCAGTGCGGCATAGTAAGCCTTCTTATCAATGCAGCAGCACAATTAGTTGCTAACAAGCAGCGCGGGCGACTTATCTTGGCGGCGGTTCTTCTAGGCATATCATGTGTAGCGCTGGTGTTTCATGCTTCTGCTGTTTGCAATAAGTCAACTCCAGGCGGATACTTCAACAAGTCATCTTCCCTGGCGCAAATCATGAATTCTTTGCGTACAGCACAGCCAGACAGCACCGCTGGAAGGTTCGCCGGGTTTTATATGGAATCGTTTAAGCGTCCCAAGACGTTGCTCTGGGAGAAGAACGCCGATGCCAATGCTTATCAGTACGACCGGCAGATTCTTTTTTCGGGAACATTTATGGACTCTCGCACCCCGGCGGTGTACGGTTTTGAGGGATCTATGGTTGGCGAGTATTACTACTACTTGCTTAACTGTTATATAAAGAGCAATCTGGCTCTACCTAAGCAGGCGATATTATCACCGGTGCAGCACATTGCCAGCCAGGCTAAGGAGCCGGAGTTCGGGGATAAGACCGACAATCCGCTTTATCGTCTGCTGCAGAGTGCTTCCTGTTTATTCCTTACCACGCAGATGTATGGCGACAGGTTCTATGGTGCCCCAATTGCTATCAAGAAGATGGACCCAGCCATGTTCAGGATTGAGAGGGAAGATAAGACCTTGAATGTCCGCATTTATCGTGTGCTCAACACCTGTCCCCGTGCCTATCTCTCTTATCTCTTCCGTGTCTTTCCAAACAGGGACAGCTTGATCGAGCACATGTTCACCTCTGACAAAAGCGGTTATGATCCTGCTGCTGAAACGTTGCTTGAGGAGAAGGCGTCTGCTCCGCTAGGCTCAAAGATGACAATTATGCCGTTGCCAAGCAAAGTCATTGTGAATGATCGGTCAAATTCCGAAGTGGAAGTTAGCACAGAGAGTAAAACTCCTGGCATGCTTGTGCTTGCTGACCAGTATTATCCAGGCTGGAAGGTCAGGGTTGATGGGGAAAAAGAAAAGGTATATAGAGTAAATGGCTTTTTCCGTGGCGTCATTGTGCCTGCTGGCAAGCATCAGGTCATGTTTACCTATGAGCCGGAATCGCTCTACCAATCACTGCTGCTTGTGCTGGCAGGCGCTGTCTGGTTTGCAGCAGCAACTCATAGTATCCTCCGCAAGAGCGTATCGGAAGCCGGATCATAGACTCATCTCAGAGCCTATAATGGAGGCTCACGGACTCTGGCGTGGTGGAGCTTGTTGAAAGGCTGCAGTCCGCTGGTTTGCTGGGGTTGACTTGTCGGATCATTTATTGCTGGACTACTTAATTAAGCTCCTTTTCTGTCTCGTCGTTGTGGCTGGTCCTTTGCCCTTTGCGCTTCGGGTAGCTTGGTCGCATTGGCAGAGAATGACAACAAGTGCTGTTTCAGTGTTATGCCTTGCTGCCATATTGATATGGATTGTAATCCAGACCGGGGTTAGCATTGTGCTTGGAATGTCGCACCAACTCTGCCTGCCTGCGTTATTTATCAGTGAATCAGTCATCTTTGTCATGGGGGGCATGCCCCAAAGCTAGTTGAAAATTGAGCGATCTCTCCCAGGACTAAGCCTGGTATTGTTTTTGGTGACTAAACTAAAACCAATTGGAGAGACCGCATGAAGAAATCATCAAACAAAAAGTCTAAGAATGTCAACC
>CAILLX010000235.1 GCA_903835185.1 uncultured bacterium
AACCCCACCAGTTGATGCTTGCAAGCAAAAAAAGGCCAAAAAGTGCAAAAAGCGACCAGAAGAGGTCGCTTTTTGCACTTGCTAAGATGGGGGTGGTCAGGGCATGTCACAAAAGATCAACGACGCCCTGGACATCCCCGGACCATCTGTCTGGCCATTACATAATTGCCTTGCAGACGGTACATTTCCATCAAGCCTTTTTCGAGTTCAATAAAACTGACTCTAGGAATCTCTACTCCCGAGCGCATCAGATCGTAAGTTTTCTTGTAGCATTCCAGAGCTTCAGGGTAGCGGTGCTGGTTGCGGTATAAGCTGGCTAGCAAGAAGTATGCTCTGCCTACTCTCGGGTCGTTCCGTCCATATTTCAGCTCTGTCATTCGTCTCCAGAACTTAAACTTACCTTCGCGGTCAGCTGCTTCTACTGTAGTTAAAGGTTCGCACTGTTTTTCAGCATAGCTAATCCAGAGGGAACTTTCAGAATAGTTTGCAGCTCCAGGAGGCGCTGTGCTGGTGCTCACTAGAGCGAGCATGAGGACGGCACCGGTTACTAAGGCGCCAGACGAGATGAAAACAATTTGCCAGCGGCTGAGTTTGAGCTGGCGCTGGCGTTTGTGTCTGAAAAGTAGCTCTGTAGCCTTGTTGAACCAAGATGCATGTCCTGCCCTTCCGCAACGTACATTGTCTAGATCATCCTGCAGAGCTGACATTGACTGCTGGCGGGCGGACGGATCTTTCTCCATCGCCTTGAAGACCACAGCTTCAAGAGCCTCAGGAATAGAGAGATCCGGGCGCACTTTACGAAACGGTAAAGCAGGTTCGTTGAGATGGAGATACATAGTCTCGATCATACTAGCCCCGGACAGAGGCGAGCTGCCTGTGAGAGCCTCATAAATAACACAACCAAGCGAATAGATATCAGCTCTGTGATCAAGCTTGCCTGCCAGACACTGCTCAGGAGACATGTAAAGCGGGCTGCCGAAGACCTCACCAGTTTGAGTGAGGTGCTGACCTTGCTTCTCTGACTGAGGCAACAGTTTGGCTATGCCGAAGTCGACTATCAGAACAAAATCCGGATTATCATCTTTATCCAGAAGCATTATATTGCTTGGTTTTATATCGCGATGAATAATTCCTTTTTGATGAGCGTGGGACAGAGCATCACATGCCTGGATGAAAATGTTGCAGGTTCTTTCCGGAGGCAAGTTGCCCTCGGTAGCTATGAGATCTGTCAGGCTTGTCCCTTCAAGATAATCCATCACAAGGTAAGGCATCCCCTGCGGTGTGATACCAAAATCATGCACAGCTATGACATTGGGATGAGAGAGAGCGCTTGCTGCCTGAGCCTCTTGTTGAAATCGCATCAAACTCTGCGGGTTGGTGACAAGATGAGCGTGGAGCATTTTGATTGCCACCACTTTGTCCATAAATAAATGTCGTGCTTTATAGACGACGCTCATGCCGCCGCGCCCGACAAAAGAGAGAACCTGATAGCGTCCGCCTATTGTGGTGCCTATCAGGACGTCAGTCGCTAAAGGAGTTAAGATGGTGCCATCGGCAGGGCAAACTGATGTGTCTCCGTGATAGCTGGCGCCGCAAGTCAGGCAAGACTTGGAAGGTGGTTGTGGTGCTATCGTATCTGCTTGATCAGTCGACAAAACGGAAAAGCTCCCTCCCGGTTACTTGCTCTTCAAAAATGAATCAATCAACGAGTTGATTTCGTTGGCCGATGGGCTTTTCTGTCCTGGGCTATGGTAAGGATTGGCAGCCGGCTTGGCAGCTGGTTTGGCGTGTGTGGGTGCTGACGCCTGGTAAGTCTTTCCTTTTGGTGCAGACTTGGTGCCTGTATTTAACAGCTCTTTAAGCTCTTTTTGTGAAGCTGGATCGTTTGATAATTCGTTGAGGAGGTCTTGAGTTGATTGTGAGCTCTCGTTCGGCACCAGTACCTCCATATCATCCTGAACGCGTTTATATGCAGACGGATAACGGAAATTAGCTGCTGTGAGATGCTGAGTATGAGCTGATTCAGTATTGAGCGCAGTTACTGGTCGGCCATGATCATCTACTTGGTCTACACGCAAAGGCATTCCGGTTACGGATGGGAGATTGAACTGGCTGGTAATGATTGATGAGAGCTGCTTGGGGACAGTGATGTCGTTAGAAAGCCAGTAAACTATTGAGCCTGGCTGCCCTTGTGTCCCCTGAATATACTGTGTGGCCGAGAGCCCGGCAATGTTGCTTGTCGTTCCTTTGCGCGGTGGCTTGTTGCCAAATTTGCTGTGTCCCGGGCGCTTGTGGCGCCGTGTCCAGTCCTGATAACTGGTCTGGTAGAAGGTTTTGGACCGATCGTTAAACATTGTGATTGTCCAGTCGGGAGCTTTGGACACAACTGTAATGCCCATCTTTCTAGTGGCAATTCGCAGTCCATCGCTGCTGAAAAAAAGCTGGTGCTGTCCGCTGTAAGGAGTATATTGATTTAAAAGCCAGCCTTGAGCTGTGGCAGCTTGTGCTGCTGCCGGTGCGAGCGCTGAGAGAAGAAGAGTGAGAAGGAAGAATGGCCTTTGCCTCATTTGAGCTCTCCTTTGTGAATTGAAACTGCCATGCGCTGTCCCTAACAAATTGTTCCTGGTGTGTTGTCCGCTTAACGGCCGGTGGAGCGTCCGTTATCAGATTGAGAATCAGATGGGCGCATTGCTTGACCGCTCTCAGGCGTGGGCTCATGTGTGTGATTTCGTTCTTGATTGCTTAAGCCAGCTCTGCGCTGGTACTTTTTCTGGCGGTGCCTGTTTACAACTTCGGCAAAAAATACGGCCATGGCTAGAACCGAGATGCCCAGTGTGAGGAAGTAGACATCTTGATGCACCAGGTGTGCAGCCAGCAGCCCGAGCACTGCTGAGAGGCAGTAAATCATATATGCTGCCGATTTTTGCGACAGACCAGCTTTGAGCAGGCGGTGGTGGATATGTTCTGCGTCAGGCTGAAAGATTGACTGTCCTTTACAGATCCTGCGGACAATTGCCCAGCTGGTGTCGAGAAGTGGGAAAAAGAGGATAAGAAGGACTATAAGAAATGTTGGCACAATAAGGGTTACTGCTGTAGCGCCTTTCAAGACGCCCGTAATTGACACGGCACCAAGAATAAAACCGGTGAGATAAGCTCCTGAGTCACCAAGGAAGATACGTGCAGGGTTGAAGTTCCAACGCAAAAAGCCGAGCAGCGCTCCTGCCAGCACAGCTGCAAACAAGGCAGGATACGGGCGGGCAATATTTTCACCCAAGGCTACTGCCCAGATAGTCAAAGCCGAGATAGCTGAAACGCCCGCCGCCAGTCCGTCCATGCCATCGATCAGGTTTACTGCGTTGGCGATGCCTACCAGCCAGAATACTGTCAAAGGCAAGGCAAATACTCCAAGTATAATCGGTTCGCCACCATGTATGTGGAGAAAACCAAGGTCGAAATTCATCGACAGAGGCATTGGAATCTGCTTAATCCGGACTCCGAGTGAGTAGGCAGCACATCCAGCCAGGATCTGTACCAGGAGCTTCACTTTGGCTGGAAGAGATTCGAGATCATCTAGCAGCCCGAGAACAAAGATAAGCGTGCCACCAACTGCAATACCAGCCAGTCCGTCTTGCCTCGGGAACAATCCGCAAATCACGATCATAAGAGTTATTGTGGCAACAAAACTGATGAAGATTGCCACTCCACCTAATCTGGGAATAGGAACTTTATGTATGCGTCGCTCTTCCCCTGGCTGATCTACCAGACCTAACCTTAGCGCTCTGGCTCTGATCTCTGGTGTTAGCCACCAGCTGATAGCCAGAGCGATAAGGAATCCTGGGATTTGCGTCTGGTCAGGATGAGTTGCCGAAATTGTACAGGCCCAGATGATTCCGGCAGCAAAAAGGAGCAGTTGTAAGAGTCTGATTATCATTAAGTGGCGCGTCTTGCCTTTATCTTACTGTGGCCAGCTTATGTGCATAAAGAGGGAACTGCTCGCACAGTGCCATCACTTCTTTGAGTACAGCGGCGTGCACCTCTGTATCTTCCGGGTGTTTCAACTTATCAGCGATACATCTGCCGATAATCTCCATCTCAGCAATCCCCATCCCACGACTAGTTACAGCTGGGGTTCCGATGCGGATGCCTGAAGCAATATGTGGTTTTTGAGGATCGTTGGGAATGGTGTTTTTGTTTGTTGTAATTTTTACTGATTCGAGAGCTGCCTGAGCTTGCTTGCCTGTCGTATTGATGGGACGGAGGTCGACAGTCATGAGGTGGTTGTCAGTGCCGCCTGAGACAATTGCCAGTCCATGCCTGATTAACGTTTGAGCTAGATGTTTTGCGTTGGCAAGGATGCGTGTCTGGTACTCTTTAAATTCCGGCTGTAGCGCCTCCTGAAACGCCACTGCCTTGGCCGCGATGACATGCATGAGCGGACCACCTTGCAGTCCCGGGAAGACTGCTTTATCTATAGTGGCGGCAAACTCTTCCTGGCACATGACCACTCCACCGCGAGGTCCACGCAGAGTCTTGTGGGTAGTTGTGGTGACAAAATGTGAGTGCGGGAACGGGCTGGGATGGAGTCCGGCAATAATTGGACCGGCTATATGGGCTACATCTGACATTAAATAAGCGCCAACGCTGTCGGCAATCTGTCTGAACCTGGCAAAATCTATGATGCGCGGATAGTTGCTGGCGCCGCAAATAATTAGCCGCGGCTTGTGCTCGTGGGCAATGCGGGCTACCTGGTCATAATCAATCCTTCCTGTTTCCGGGTTGACACCGTAGGAGGCAACCTTAAACCACTTACCTGAAAAGTTGACAGGAGAGCCATGTGTCAAGTGTCCGCCCTGATCGAGAGCCATTCCAAGAATAGTATCTCCTGGCGTGAGCATGGCAAAAAGAACTGACATGTTAGCCTGGGCGCCGCTGTGCGGTTGAACGTTGGCGTGTGGGGCCCCGAAAAGGAGCTTGACTCTTTCTATGGCCAGCCGCTCTACCTCGTCGACAAATTCGCAGCCGCCATAATAACGCTTGCCTGGCAGTCCTTCAGCATACTTGTTTGTGAGCACTGAGCCTTGTGCTTCCAAAACAGCTTCGCTTACAAAATTCTCACTGGCGATGAGCTCCAGTCCGCCCTGCTGGCGTTCAAGTTCATGGCGCAGCGATGCGAAAACTTCTGGATCTGTTTCTTTGAGGCTTGCCACTTTCTTCCTCCTGGAGTTCTCCGCCGGTCAGAGTATTCTTGCTATTCTACTGAGTTAGAGCATTTGATGCCATCTTTATTACTCTTGTTCTTTGCGAGGCAGTATTTTTGTCAAGCGGCAGCTACAGTCTGCTGCCTGCCGTGAGTTGGATTATGATCTGTGCGTCAATCAGCTGAAAGCGGCCAATAGATCAAGCGACTTCATGTGTTTGCCGGCACGGTGTTCAATATATGATTGTGCTATACGTCTGGCTGCTATTAAGGACTGTTTGGGAGATGAGCTGGTTGCACCGGCAGCGCTTGTTGGTTCACAGTCCAGTGCTAAAACAAGGTGTTTCCATACTAAAGGTGTGATCTCCCGGGCTGCCCGCATTGAAAACCTGGTTGATTCGGCAGTGGCTGGTTCTCGATCTCTTGAGGTCAGGCACACTTTACAAATAATCCCTCCCCAATCCTGGTGAAATGCGCCCAGGCGTGCATCAGTCAACGGCTGGCGGCAGACAACGCAGTATGTTAGCTCCGGGCGATAACCAAGCAGGTCGAGCAGATGCAGTTCAAAACATAAGCACAGCCAAGCCGGGTCAGCTGTTGCAGCAGCCAGTAGCCTTAAGGCAGTTCTTAATTCATCAAAATATATGGCTGTCTCTTCAGACAACCCGGCGCCGAAGGTAAGTGTCAATTCTGCATAATAAAGCGCGTAAGAGAGGCGAATCAGGTCTTGTCTTAAGGCTGGAAAGGTCTCCATACTTTCTGCCTGGGCAATGATGTCCAGAGATCGACCTGTAGCCAGCTGAAGCTTATTGACTGCTAAAGGCTCAGCTCTTCCGGCCATTTTTGATCCTGGCTTGCGGGCCCCTTTGGCAACAGCTCTGATGAGACCACGTTCGGCAGTAAAAATGGTAATAAGCTTGTCAGCTTCGCCCAGGTTGAAGGTGGAGAGATTGATGCCGGTGACTGTGTAGGTGCTCACAAGTGGAAAGTTGTCTCCTGGCGTCCGGATTGAGCATGAATTCGATACTGCCTGTGGTGGCAGTCGGCTGAACTCCTGCGTGAGTTGTATTGGCAGCTGTGCGTTTGCCTAATCCAGCATACAAGAATACGGACTGTCAGTTACTTGGCGCAGCTCTAAAAAGATCAACCTTGCTGATTGTTTATGAAGGCTTGAGGCAAGATTCTTTACAGAAGCTGCTTGACCCGGTATGGGGCAGCCGGCAAGCCGCCAGTCTGCCAGTCCGGCTGGTCTGGCGTGTTGATTTCCTTGATCTGGAGAAAGACTTGGGCTGCGGGGGATTTTCCACATGGACAAAAGTGCTGCTGACAGAGAAGATCGCCTCATTACATCCTGGCTGGGTAAAAATGTTCACTCAATCTAATGTTTCAATTGATGCACCCAATACGTTCGCGCGGCAGGGCCCACTTACTATGGGCTTGCTTTGGGTATCCATGATAACCATCTTCCCGTGTGTCTTAATCGGCTTTGAATGGTGCAGAGACGGTCTGACTCTCTGGCAAGTGATTGCCTGTACAGCTCTGAGTTGTCTTATCCTTCTTGTTTATACAGTGCCTGTGGCTCAATTGGCAGCGCTTAGCGGGCAGGGATACGGATCTCTTAACCGGCTGGTCTTTGGTGCGGCGGGGGCTGCCCTGATTAATTTTAATCTGGTGTGGATCTTTATTGGCTTTTATGGTCTGGCAGCTCTACTTCTTGCCGATGGATTAACCAGTCTTTTCCATCTGCAGTGCTCAGTGCCGCTCCTGGTTGGCGGGTTGGCTGTCGCCATGGCGTTCAACAACCTTTTTGGCTTTGCCGGTGTAGCTAATTTTGCCCGCTTTTTAGCTGCTCCTGTACTTATTGTCTGGGTCTGCTACACATTTGCCAAGGTTGCTCCGACATGCCCGACTGCTGCTCTGCTCGCTCACCCCCAGCACTCTTTTATGTATGCTTTAGCAACAGTCTCTTCTTTTGTCATTGGTGTTGCTGTCTGGGGCAATGAGGCTGACTACTGGAGGCACGGTAAAGCGAAAGTGGCATATACTGCCTGGCCGCTGCTGGCGGCTTTAGTAATAGCTCAGCTGATCTTTCCTGTCACCGGCTTTATGGTGGCCCACATGACAGGCATTAGCGATTTCGGGGCAGCAACCAAGTTTATGAATGGATTCTCTTTTGGCAATATTCCACTGCTTGGTGCTCTGGTTCTCGGCGCTTGTTATTTTGCCAGTGCTGATTCAAACTTGTTTGGTTCTTGTGGTGCTCTGCAAAACTTGTTGCCGTTGCCGCGCCGTGTGGCTGTGTCGGTCCTGGGATTACTTGGGGCAGCAATGGCTGTGTTGCTTTCTGTGTGTGGGGCGGCTAAAGCACTTGATTGTATAGCTGCTGTCAACTGTGCAATTTTGCCTACTCCCACTGTTATTGTGCTGGCTGAATGGTGGTTAGCAACTAAAGCTTTCGGGTTTAATTGGGCGGTGTTGACAAAGTCTGAGTCTCGGCAGCTTCTCTTGCCGCAGCGGGCATCCTGGATTGCGCTGGCAGTTGGGTGGACAACTGGTCTTGCCACAGCTGGTGTTATTCCTGGCTGCTCAATGCTGCATGTTGGCGTCTGCCCGCTAAATGCCTGGCTGGCTGCTCTAGCTGTATATATACCTTTGCGCTTGTACGAATATCAATCAGCTCTGCGACGCCAACAGGTTCTTATTGCTCATGAAGAGCATTCCCTCGAACTGCCGGCAGCAGTGAGCTAGCATACAACTAAGGTTCTAATCCCAGATTCTTCAGGAGAGGCAGTGTTCGCACTTCTGTTAATGCGACTCTTCTATTTGGCAGCGGGCGGTAGCCTAAAAAGGTACGGCAGCAGTTTCAAATTGACTGTCAATTCTTAAAGATGCGAGAGGTGCTCGGCGCTGGGGAGAAAGTTTCTGTCTTTTTAAGAAGAACAATTATTTAAAACACTCTGGTTGAGCATCTGCTCTGTTAGTCTTTCTGTAAAGTTGACGGAGATGACCAATGACAGGATCTGCATGGGGAATGGATTATCAAAGGCAGGTGCACAGACTGTTCTCTGGAGTGATTCTCTTGACTATTGTAGTCTTTCTGGGATTGCCGGTAGCGCTGGCTGACGGACCAACTTTACCCAGCCGTGTTTACTGGCAGCCTGCCGCTGAGCCGGCCGCGCCTCAATCGCCAGCAGGCACAAATTCAGGAAAGTATTTGCAAAGACAGGACATTGCACCAGGACTCATTTATCTGCGTGCTGACGAGAGCTGGTCTGCCAGTCAATATGGCGGACCAAGAAAGTTCTTTTCCTTGATTGATGCTAGCTATAGAGAGCTCTACGGATTCAAGGAGGTGTCTTGCGTGCAGCCTCACTTCTATGGAGAGCCCCACTGGCTGGTTAGAGCTGCTGATGATCGTGACGTAATGCCTAACTGTATAAGAGTTACGCAGGAGATAGCTTCCAGGATTATGAGCTTGCCGAATGGCTATAAATGGGACAGAGCTGATAATCTGGCTCAGCTAGCTAAGGATGATGGCAAACGGGGGCAGGTTGTGCAGATTGGACAGCTTGGGTTCGGTCCTGCAGTGAAAGGATATCTTCTTGCAGAGCCTGTGAAACAAGGGTCGATCCGTTACTCTGCCAATGTAATCTCAGGGCACGATTATATGACTGTGGAAGCTTTTACACAAACGATACCGGCACATGCTGCGAGTTGCAGCGGGCGGGATTCACAATGGACACATGTAGACGACAAGACTACATTTACTTTTGAGCAGTTTAAAGCACTTGTGAGCACGGCCCTGCGTAAGCTTGGTGCAGGAGTCCCTCTGGCTCACGAAGCTGCCAAAGGCAGCTCTCTGCAAGAGAAAATATTAGCTAAGCAGGTGGAAGTCAGCCGACAACAGAAAGAGGTTGCTGATTGGGACAGCCAGTTCAATCAATGGAATACACAAAGTGCATTTTCTCACGCCGGGCTTGATCCAACAAAGAAATATGTGCTCAATATGAATGCGCAACGTAAGATGATGGCCGGGCAGGAAGATGATTACACTGGAAACGCAGCTGCCTGTCTGGCTAGAAAGAAGCAAGCAGAAGTGCGACTCAAGCAGCTTCTCTCCGAGCTAGCAGTGTTGCAGTCCCAGGTTCCGCCGCAGAGCAAACCGGTGTACCAGCAAGCTCCAGCTGCAAGGTTCCCGCAGCCTGTCACACGCTACAGCCCACCGCAGCGTAATCAATGAGATTGGACGCCTCTGGCGGACAGGGATTTCTAGCTGTTGAACAGGTATCAGGATGTGCTCAAACAAGCAAGGACAGCAGCGTCGCGCTATACATCTTCATGGCTTGGCTGAGCGGGTAAACAGGGAGGCAGTGAGCGGAGAGACCAGACAAGCATCTGAAGCATTAAGGGATGGTGCCGAGAGACTTAAGATTTTGCTTGTGTTGCTGGCGATCTTTCTACTAAGTTCTTAGAGATTGTGAAGTGAAAAGTTGCTCCGTTTCCTGGTCGCCCTACTGCCCAGGCAGCGCCGCCGTGGAGGCGGGCGATCTCCATTACGCTGGCTAAACCAATTCCTGTTCCTGGTTTTGTGCTTACCTCCTTCAATCTGACAAACAGGTCGAAGAGGCTGTCTGCTTCGCAAGGGTGGAAGCCTATTCCGTTGTCGTTGACTGCAAACTGCCAGCTGTCATCAGTCTCCTGGCATGTCACATCCACTATGAGGATACTTTCCGGGCGCCGATATTTAATGGCATTCTCAATTAGGTTTTGAAAGATCTGTCCTACTCTTGCTTTATCGGCTCGGATTACAGGCAGCCTGGTGAAAATCTCCAGCTTCGATTTGGTGCTGCCTAAGGCAAAACGCTGCCATGTATCGCGCACCAGATTGTCTGTGTCGACCTGTGCCAGGTTAAGACTTGACTGTCCCAGCCTGGCATACTCAAGAAGAGCGCCGGTTAGTTGTGTCACCTGCTCGGCGCTGTGCAAGATAAGCTCCAGATAGCGTCGCGGCTTGGAGTCAACCGGATCGCTATCATAGTTTTTCTTGAGCAGGTCGACAAGTCCACGAATTGCCACCATTGGTGCGCGCAGGTCGTGCGAGATCAGGTGCATAAACTTGCCGATCTGTGTGTCTTTGGCTGCCAGCTCAACATAAAGGCGGGAGAGATCTTCATTCATCTTAGCCAGGATATCTGCCTGCACTTGCTGCTCGGCAAATACACGACAGCTCTTAAGGCACATGGACAGCAATGATGATACAGTCTCGAGAAACTCTTCCTCCTGATGAGACCATACCCTGGGCTGATCGCACTGATGGACGCCCAGCAGTCCCAGCATAACGAGGTGATCACTTACAGGTGTGACTAAAACACTAAAAACATTCAGCT
The DNA here is from genome assembly GCA_903835185.1 of uncultured bacterium. Lineage (GTDB taxonomy): Bacteria > Cyanobacteriota > Vampirovibrionia > Obscuribacterales > Obscuribacteraceae > CAILLX01. The sequence continues at coordinate 10,585 of CAILLX010000235.1, forward strand.
CTTTGAGTACCTGAATGTCCATAGCTTCAGAAAAGCGACTGTCGCAGTAAACGTTATTGCAGCTGACAGTTTTTGCTGTTTGTCTGGCTGCATAAGCAACCGGAGTGACTATGTTGCAGCCAACTCCGATAGCGGTAGCTGGCGGCGTGACAAATTCAGCTGTAATCCTGGCAAAACCCAAGCTGTCAATCTGGTAAAAAAAACAACGGCTTGTCCCCATAGCCTCTCCCACCTCTGTTACTGCTGCTTGCAAAAGAGGGTCTGGATCAAAGCGATAACTTACAGTTTCAGCTATGCGGCGTAACACATATAATTGTTTTTCTTCAGTGAGATGCTGTTTCACTTGCTTTGCCAATCTTCTGGGGCTCTAAACTAATTCTACCTGCAGGCTGTTAGAGCCTGTCGAGAGCTGCAGCACACTCGGATATTATAAGCTCAGAGCTGAGCTTGCCGAGGCAGCGTGATATCTTACACTCTGTGTGCATGCTGCACTTGTGATTGATTGATGTCGGGTCAAAAACTGCCACATGGTTGGCTCCCCAGGGGCGCCAGCGGCCTGGGTCGGTGGGTCCGAAAATGGCGATAGTGGGTGTTCCTACAGCAGCGGACATATGAGCCGGTCCGGAATCTACACAGACGGACAACTGCATATGCTCATAAAGAGCCAGACTCTGGCGCAAAGTTAACTGTCCGCAGAGATTCACTCCAGTGACTCCGGATATCTGTTGTAGTTGTTCATAAAGCAGGCGATCTGGCGGAGAACCAGTGAAAAAAGGCAGTATTCCATAGTCTTGTTTTAGCTGCCGCAGTACCTCTGCCCAGCGTTGTAGAGGATACATTTTATCCGGGTGTGCTGCTGCAGCATGAACTAATACTCGTTTATGCGGGCTGGCAAGCTCTGGAACTAGCTTTATAATCTCGGCTTTTTCACTTTTGCTGACCCAGGCTTCAAGATAGTTATCTGTAACCGGAATACCGGCTGCGCGTGCAACGTCTAGAGTCGATTCTACCTCGTGCTTTGCTTTATCCCAGGGAACAGGGTGGGTAAGGAAAAGGCGGCGTCCTTCAGTATTGTAGCCGACACGAAACTTGGCAGCTGTGAGCCAGGCAAGCAGTCCTGATGACCATGACCGCTTAAGGACAAGAACCAGATCGTAAGAACGCCGGCGTAGCTCTACTGCATAAGCGATCAAATTGCGTGGCTGTCCGTGTCCACTGTCATACTTGTGAAATCTGGTGGTGTCGAAAGGGATGAATTCGTTTACATAAGGGCAGCCTGCAAGAACCTCACCGCTGGACGGACCGACCAGAACGTCTATTGTGGCTTGCGGGTAAGCCCGGCGCAGATTGCGCAAGAAAGGAGCTGTAAGTATGGTGTCGCCAATGAAGCGATAACGTATGACAAGAATGCGCTGTGCAGGCAACAGTCCGCTAGCTGGCACTATCTCATTAGGTGTCACCGTCTCATCTCATCTCGTCTCGTTGAGGTGTATTATTGCTGATTGAAAATGGTGGTGCGCTTAGCACAGGCACTGCTCCCAGCCACTGTGTGGTTAGTTCGAGGGCGGCAATAGGCAGCTGTCTAAACATGGCGCTGTCCATACGTGAGGCATCTTTTGTTGTTGTCACTATCAGTTCAGCACCTGTATCGAGAAGGTCTTGACGTAAAGTTTCAATGTCAGCTGCTTGCCACCAGTGGTGATCGCCAAAGGAGCGTTGCTTAACTACTTGAGCTTTCAGCTCGTTGAGCTGATCAACAAAAAAGCGTGGTCTGGCGATGCCGGAGCAGGCAATTACTTTAGTGCCGGCTAAAGATGAGAGGCTGTCAGCTGTGGTAGCTAAGCCGAGCGGGCGGAGGCTGTGTGGTACGAAGCTGCAGCGTGTTATCTGAGCTCGTTCGGCTCTGTCGCTTACAAGCTCTTCTAAATAAGAAAGCTTGGCAGCATTTGGACGTGCCGGTACTCGGGTGATTACCACCCAGGTGGCACGAGTGAGTGCCGAGATCGGCTCGCGCAGACGACCTGCCGGCAGAAGAGAATCACTGACCGGGTCATCGTTGTAGTCGATGAGAACTATGTCGTGGTCTCTTTGCAGTGACAGATGTTGAAAGCCGTCATCGAGAAGGATGATGTTGGCATCGTAGATGCCGATAGCCACTTCAGCGGCAATAAAGCGCTTGGCGCTGACTATGACCCTGGCTGCAGGTACGGCATGTGCCATCATATATGGTTCGTCACCAGCATCGGTGCAGCTGGCGATGCGGCCTTGTCCATCGCTTACAACAAGGAGCTCTTCAGTTGATTTTCTCTGATAACCACGGCTTAAGATAGCCACAGTGTATCCTGCTGCCACTAGTCGCTGTGCCAGGTCGATTGTGACTGGGGTCTTGCCTGTGCCTCCACAGGTCAGGTTGCCGATACTGACAACAGGGACTGACACTTTGTGCCTTTTCATATGTCCGCTGCCGTAAGCTCTTAAACGCAGGTATGAGCCTACTCCATAAAGAGCAGCAGCAGGAGAAAGTAGTGTTGTTAATAGTCTTTCCGGTGTTGTTTCAGGTCTGCCCCAGCTCATTTATTTACCCCAGCTCTTCAGTGTGGCCGCTGCCATTATAGGTCTATGAGAGGACCTCCTCAAGGATATGCAGAGTCTTAGCTGTGGCCCCCTGACTTGTTTGCAGCCAGCTCTGACCATTAAGACCCAAGCTGTGCCGCAGATCTGCATTTTTTAGCAACTCGTCAATCTTATCTGTCAGCTGTTGTCTGTCTGCAACTACAGTTAGAGCTCCGGCAGCAGTAAGCGCTGCTGCAGCATCTAGTGTCTTGTCCAGATGTGGTCCGCAGACAACAGGAGTTGCATAAGCATATGGCTCTAGTAAGCTGTGCCCGCCCACAGGCACCAGTGTGCCGCCGACAAAAGCTACAGTGGCCAAAGAGTAATAGGCGAAGAGCTGCCCGATTGTATCCAGGAGATAGACATCTTTGTCACTTTCAAAGTGTGCCTTATCTGTAGCTCGTCTTACTTGCAAACCGTAGGATTCAATAAGAGCAGCCACCTGATCCCAGCGCTCTGGATGGCGTGGTGCCAGAATGAGGCGCAGATGTTTAGTGCCTTGATCTGAGAGTGTACGGTAGGACTCAAGCAGGGCAGCCTCCTCTCCTGAATGTGTGGAGCCGGCTACCAGGACGAGATCAACGTCTGTAATGTGCAGCTGGCTGCGCAGGCTAGCTGCTGTAAGAGCGTCTACCGGTGTCAACCCGTCAAACTTAAGATTGCCTGAGACCTCTATTTTGAGAGCTTCTCCTGCTATCTGCCTGTAACGATCAGCATCGGCTTGTGACTGGGCAACAACTACCTGAAACTGGCGTAAAACCGGTCCAAAGAAAGCTCTTAAGCTAAGGTAGCGGCGGAAGGAGCGAGGAGAGATTCTGGCGTTGACCGCCAGGAGTGGAATAGATCTCCTGGTGCATTCATGAGTAAAGCCAGGCCAGATTTCAGTTTCGACAATAACAGCGCAAGCTGGCTTAAGCGCAGTCAGCCAGTTATTTAAAGACCAGAGCAGATCAAGGGGAAAATAGATAACAGTTGCTAAATTCTCAGCTTTCTGGCGAGCTAGCTTTTGTCCTGTCTCTGTTGCTGTCGAAATGACAAGAGGGAGCTCCGGGTACTCCTTATGTAAAGCTAGAACTAGCGGCCAGACTGCATTGAATTCACCTACTGACACGGCATGAAACCATACTGGACGGCGCTTGCCGGCTAAAGCTCCTTCAATATATGGAGGGACAATCCCAAGCTTCTGCCAGATTCCGGCTCGCCTCTTTCCTGACAGCAGGAGGATTGGTCCGGTACAGACAAGCAAAGCTGTCATGCAAAAGTAATAGAGAAACACTGTTCGCCCCTTCATAAGATGAATATTGTATCTGACATGTGGGCAGGCAAGACTATAGCCGGCTCTGGATATATACATCTGGCTGCAATCAGTGCGGAGCTAGTTGGGTTATGCCTGCTTGCGATGCTGTCACAGAGTCAGAGCAGGTCAAAAGCATCGACATCGACTGTGAGTTGCATCCCTGCAGGTGGGCGTCTGGTGCGGAAGAAAGATGTGACAAGCTTCTGTCCGGCGTCACCGGCTAGATTCTTGACTAGAAGATGGAAGCGCCAGGCGCCGCGGAGGCGCTCGAGTAAGCAGGGAGCAGGTCCCAGGAGGCTGAGCTGTTCGGGAGGGATCTCATCGCCTATAAAGTTGGTGAGTTCTTCGGCCAACTTTTCGCAGGAGGCCTCAACTGCATCTGCTTGGGCGCCAGCCAGGACAATTCTAATAATCTGACTGTAAGGAGGATATTTTAGTTCGTTGCGGCTGGCAAGCTCTGCTGTGGCAAAAGCTAGATAATCATGATTCTGGGCAAGTTTCAGCGCTGGCAGCTCAGTGGCGTATGTCTGGAGCACTACCTGTCCTGGCCTGTCACCTCTGCCAGCCCGCCCTGCCACCTGTGTCAGCAGCTGAAAGCCCCGCTCAGTAGAGCGGTAGTCAGGCAGGTTAAAAGCAGCATCTGCTGCCAGGACACCGACAAGTGTAACTTTTGGTATATCGAGCCCTTTAGCTACCATCTGTGTGCCTATTAGTATATCCTCGGCTCCTGCGGCAAAACTTTCCAGAACTGATTCAAGAGCTCCTTTACGAGCAGCAATATCGGCGTCCAACCGGGCCAGACGAGCTGTCGGGCAGAGCTGCTTGAGCTCCTGTTCTACTCTTTGTGTGCCAAGTCCGTACTGCTTGAGAAACGGCCGCTGGCAAGCAGGGCAAACAGTAGTTGAACGGCAAGAGAAGCCGCAGTGGTGGCAGGTAAAATGTCCACCTTCCATGTGTGCAGTGACTTTACCTGTTGGCTGATGAAATACAAGTGAGACACTGCAATGGTTGCAGCGCAGTACATTGCCGCAAGAGCGGCAGAAAACATGATTGGAATAGCCGCGGCGATTCATGAGCAGGATTGCCTGCTCGTTGCGTTTGAGGCAGCTTTCAAGCGCCTGGCTCAAGCAGTTGGAGAATATACTTCTGTTGCCGGAGGTAGCCTCGGCGCGCATGTCGACTACAGTGACTGCAGGCATCTCTTGCTTAAAGACACGCTCTGGTAGTTGCAAAAGACGGTCATTATCCCTTGCCTGACTGTAAGATGCCACATCTGGGGTGGCACTGCCGAGAAGAACCAGTGCACCTAGTCTGCGAGCTTTCTCTAAGGCCAGAGTTCTGGCATGATAACGCGGACTTGGGTTCGACTGTTTGTAACTGGAGTCATGCTCCTCATCGAGAATAATTAGTCCAAGATCTGGCATGCTTGCCAGTACTGCCGATCGGGCTCCAAGAAGGACTGCAACGTCCCGGCAGCGCAAGCGCCGCCAGGTATCGTAGCGTTCGCCTGGGCTTAAGCCGCTGTGCCAGATGGCCACCTGGTGTCCGAATCGCCCTTTGAGGCGGCTGGCAAGCTGTGGGGTCAAGCTAATCTCAGGTACAAGCAGAAGAGCTGTGCGACCGGCAGAAAGAGTTTGAGCAATCAAGCGTAGATAGAGCTCTGTCTTTCCTGATCCTGTGACGCCATGAAGAAGGAATGGTTGAACCTCTTGTATTTGATTAACTGGCTCTGCTGAGAGAACTTTTGTGAGCGCGGCTGACAAACTGTCCAGTGCTTCGCTCTGGTAGGCAGTGAGCACCGGCATCTCAGACGAGCGTAAGTCAGGCGAGACACGTATAAGCGGGTCTCTGACTACCTCTTCCTCTGCCTGCACAAGCAGATTCTGGCTAATCATTCGTTTGATGGTGGCGTAGCTGGTGCCTGCAGACTCCATAAGGCGAGGTAACGGTAGCTGACCGCCGGCGTGTCGTAAAACTGATAGCACCTGTTCGTGCCTGGGCGATCCGGCAGCTTCACCTGTAAGTGCGATTGTTGAGATGAGCTTGGGTGTGGCTGTCACGGTAGTCTCAGCACATATGCGGATGGACTCCCAGTGGCGTAAAGCGGCTAATGCACGATAAAACTGAGATTGAGTCAAGTGGCTCCGTTGCTTGAGCGCACGCAAAGAGAGCTTCTGTCCACGGCTGTCTTTTAGCGCTTCTAAAATCTTTCTGCAAGCATCGTCTGTCTGCCCTGGTGAGATAGGTGATTCAACACTTCCTGTAAGCTCAACTACCCTTTTAAGCCTGGGCCCAAAGTCAGCAGGGATTGCTGCTGCTACAACAGAGGAGAGAGAGGCGCAGTAATAATCGGCAATCCAGAAAAGAAAGTCTACATATGAAGGATCGAAGAGTGGGTCCTTATCGAGAACATCAACAATATCTTTTGCCTTAAAGGTGTCGGGACAGCGATCTGTAACAGCCATGACATAGCCGCCGACCAGCTCTTGACCGCCGAAAGGCACCAGTACCTGCGCTCCTACAAAAGTCTCACTGGCAAGATAATCTGGAACACGGTAAGTGAAGAGCTTGTCAGCAAGCTCCTGCGCTTGAATATCGACTACGACTTCTGCAAATACAGCAGCTCTGCTGGACAAAAAGAGCCTCTGCTTTCCGCCGGTAACTAATGACTGATCTTGATATAAGGATACAGGCATGCTGGCAACTCTTCGGTTAAACTGCAGTCAGATAAAAGGTTATGGTGTTCAACCTGTCTGACTTTATAAACGTGCCTGAAAGAAAAAAGTTCAGCTGCTTTACGCACCGACAATATATTTCTGCCAGTGATACTGTCCGGAGCCGGCGTGCTTAGAGATTTCAAAATAAACGTGGCTTACTGGCCTACGAGGGCTACTGGCAAGAGACATCCCTGCCTGTTTAGGTGTACGGTCGCCTTTCTTGACGTTACATTTAAGGCAGGCAGCAACAACGTTGTCCCAGCTGTCTTCTCCACCTTTGGAGCGGGGGACAATATGATCTATTGTCAGGTCGTACCGCTTTTCGCCACAATACTGACATATGTAATTGTCTCTGTGTAGGACGTTGCGTCTTGAGAGAGCGATCTCTTTATATGGAATCTTCACATAAGATCTCAGGCGAATAACTGTGGGCAGCGGAAAGTCTGCATAAATAAGCTTGGCGTTGTCTTCGATCTGCTCTGCCTTTCCTTTCAGCACAAGGACAACAGCACGACGCCAACTACAGATGTTCAGAGGTTCATATGAAGCGTTTAGCACCAATACTTTTGTCACGATGACCCCTTTCTTGCGGCTGCCCTGACCGCTGCAACCAAATGGCAGGTTTGCTTGACTGTCTATACTCCGTTTGCGTAACGCTTCATCTGTAGCGCCTTTAGGAAATCTTTATCTTGTAATATTATAACGATTGCAACCTCGATCTGTCTACAAACCACGCTCCTGCTCTGGCTTGTGCTAAAATATTTTGGTTGTCCAATTCGGGCAACCGATTCATTTACCCGTCAAACCTCTTCGCTGCAAACCTTTGGGCTGGCACGCGGCAGGTTAGCCCCACGTTTGAAAGTGACAGGGAAAGTGCTAGTTAATAGCGTTATGCATAGGAGTACAGCAAACTTGCCAGTAGCATCAATGAGACAACTGTTGGAGGCAGGCGTCCACTTCGGTCACCAGACCCGCCGTTGGAATCCGAAAATGCGTCGGTACATTTACGGAGAGAAAAACGGCATCTATATCATCGACCTTGAGCAGACAAGCCGCTCGCTTGACAAGGCATGCGATTATATAAGACACGTCGCCGGAGAGCGCAAGAATATAGTTTTTGTTGGAACCAAGAAGCAAGCAGCCGAGACAGTGGAAGAAGAAGCCAAGCGTTGCGGTGCTTTTTATGTCAACCGCCGTTGGCTTGGTGGAATGTTGACTAATTTTGAGACGATCCGTTTACGTATCAATCGTCTTAAAGAGCTAGAAGAAATGCGTGACACTGGCGAGTTCTATCGCCGTCCCAAGAAAGAAGTGGCTGTTTTGACACGCGAGCTGACCAAGCTTGACAAGTCGCTGGGCGGAATTAAGAATATGCGAGGCAGACCGGAGGTCCTGTTTGTCATCGACCAGAAACGGGAGCTCAACGCTGTCAATGAAGCCAAGAAGGCGGGCATTGCTACTGTCGGAATTATTGACACAAATTGCGACCCGGATGGCATCGACTATGTCATCCCGGCCAATGATGATGCCATCCGTTCGATTAAGCTCATCACCAGCAAGATAGCTGACTCTATTATTGAAGGTAAGCAGGGGCAGCCCTACTCCCAGATAGAAGAGGAGCGGAAAGCTATAGACGAGTTGACTCTGGTTCCTAGCCTGGTAACAGCAGGTGGTCCTGAGTTAGAAGCAGTTACTCCAGCTCCAGAGTCTCTGGAAGAGGAATAACGGCAGGTCGGCTCGAGCTGCCAAGCTCAGGAGTCTTTCAGCCCTGGCTCGCCCGGGCAGGTTAATGCATGGCGCTTTCAAGGAGAAACAGGAGAGATGCAGATGGTTGAAATTTCCGCTTCTATGGTCAGAGAGTTAAGAGACCGGACTGGGGCGGCAATGATGGATTGCAAGAAAGCTCTTGTAGAAGCAGGTGGCGATCCTGAAAAAGCAGTTGAACTGCTGCGTCAGCGAGGCATTGCTGTTGCAGGTAAAAAAGCTTCACGCACCGCCTCTGAAGGTCTGGTCGTAGGTGAAGTTTCGGCAGATGGAAAAGCTGGTGTCTTGCTTGAAGTCAATTGTGAAACAGACTTCGTTGCTCGCAACCCTGAATTTGTTGAGCTGACTGACAGTCTGCGCAAAGAAGCGCTAACTGCCAGACCAACTTCCGTTGAAGCTCTTCTTGCAGTCAAGCAGGCGCAGGGTACAGTAAGCGATTTAGTCACTGCAAAGATAGCCAAGCTAGGTGAAAATATCCTGGTGCGGAGACTCACTCACTACTCAATGAGCTCTGCACACGGTACAGTCGGACTTTATGTACATGCTTTAGGCGGCAAGATGGGTGCCCTTATAGAGATTCAAAGCTCGAAAGCGGCGCCGGTAGCTGAATTGGCTCAATTGGCCAAAGAAATTGCCATGCATATAGTCTCGTCCAAGCCTACTTTCCTCTCCAGGGCAGATATCCCTCAGGAAGTTATTGACAACGAGCAGCGCATCGAGGCTGGCAAGGCAGATCTGGCAGATAAGAAGGCTGAGCTGAGAGACAAGATTGTTCAGGGGCGTGTGGACAAACTGCTTGCAGAGCGTTGTTTGCTCGAGCAGCCTTTTGTTAAGGACCCCAACCTGACAGTAGCTGCTTATCTGAAGCAGAAAGGTGCTGCATGGGATGGCGTTGAACTTACACCGCAACGCTTCAGCCTTTATATCCTTGGCGAGACTCAGGCTGCTGAAGATGCAGAAGCTGCTGAATAACAATATCTGAGAATCAGTTCAGCTTTGTTCGACATGAGAAGTGTGAAGCTTTAAGAAGCAGTATTTTGCTTCCTGAAGTCGCATGACAGTAATTTTACCTGCCCGAAGGAAGTCAGGAGCGCCGCAGGAGCAGCTCTTATCCTTTCTTGCACCAGCGAGCAGTTATGCCTTAAAAGGCTTAAGCAGAGTGGCAACTGTAATTTTGCTATGATCCATGCGGCTCCAGACAAGCATTATGCCAATCAGGACATATGCTCAGAGCACAGGAGATTGTAGTGCCACCTAAATATAAGCGTATCTTGTTGAAGCTGAGCGGCGAGGCTCTCATGGGCAGCCAGCACTTCGGCATAGACTTTGAGGTAGTTGACCGTATAGCTGAAGAGATTCGCAGCGCCTACGATTTAGGCGTCCAGATAGCTGTAGTCGTAGGTGGTGGCAATATATTCCGCGGCGTGCAAGGCACTGCTAAAGGGATGGATAAGGCAGCTGCCGATTATGTCGGTATGCTGGCTACCATTATTAACAGCCTGCTGGTGCAAGAGGTACTTAAAGCTAAAGGGATTACCACACGTGTTCAGACAGCTATAACAATGCCGGCTGTTGCAGAACCTTTTATTAGATTGCGAGCAATCAGGCACCTTGAGAAGGGACGAGTCGTCATATTCGGCGGTGGCACAGGCAATCCTCATGTGACTACCGACACTGCTGCAGCTTTGAGAGCAGCTGAGATAAAGGCTGACTTGATTCTTATGGCTAAGAATAATGTTGACGGCATTTATAGCGACGATCCACGAATTAATCCGCAGGCTCAAAAGATTGATGAGATTACTTTTGAGAACCTGTTAAAGCTAGGGCTCAAAGTAATGGACCCGGCTGCTGTATCTCTTTGTCAGCAAAATCGTATTCCAATTATCGTTTTTGACTTTGCTTGCCCTGGTGGCATCAAAAAGATTGTCCAGGGCGAGACTATGGGAACACTAGTTAGTCCAGGTGTCGGAGGGTAAATATGACCACCACTGCTGAAGTTTTGTCTACGGCTGAAAGCCATATGAAGAAAGCTATTACTGATTTTGAAAAGGAGCTGCTGACAGTCAGGACTGGTCGTGCAAATCCGGCTCTGCTCGATCGGGTGGAGGTCGACTATTATGGTGCTGCCACACCGCTGCGCAGCCTCGCCAATATCTCTGTTCCTGATGGTCGGTCGCTTGTTATTCAGCCTTACGACAAAAGTAGTCTTAAAGAGATTGAGCAGGCCATCCATAAATCAGGATTAGGACTGACTCCCAATAATGACGGCTCAGTAGTGCGCCTCAATATTCCTGTACTGACCGAAGATCGCCGCAAGGACCTGACCAAGCTTGTTAAGAAGTATGCTGAAGAGCACAGAATAGCTGTACGCAATATCCGTCGCCATCAGGCTGATGAGCTCAAGAAGCTCAAAGGCGGTCAGGTCTCTGAAGATGAGATTAAGCGGCAAGAAGAGCATCTGCAAAAGCTGACAGATAAGTTCATCAAAGAGATAGACAAGTTAGCTCAGGAAAAGGAAGCTGAAGTGATGGAGGTTTAAGCCAGATGTGTGGAATCGTCGGATACCTTGGCTTCTCCCAGGCCGCCCCTGTCCTTCTGTCGTCGTTGCGTTGTCTTGAATATCGTGGTTATGACTCAGCCGGTGTGGCTGTAATCGAGAATGGACAGCTGGCTGTACTTAAGGCTACCGGCAAACTCTCCAATCTGGAGGTTCTCCTGGCTGAGCAAAAGCCGCAGAGCACGATTGGAATTGGTCATACACGTTGGGCTACTCATGGCGTGCCTAACAACAACAATGCGCACCCCCACCTTGATTGCACTGGCACTCTGGCTATTGTGCACAACGGTATTATTGAGAACTATCAGACTTTGCGCAGTGAGCTTACAGGGCGTGGTCATCTGTTTAAATCAGACACAGACACAGAAGTTGTGGCTCATCTAATTGAAGACCAGCTTAAGCAAACTGGTGATATGCTCACTTCTATTCGACATGCAGTGAGCCGCCTTGAAGGTGCTTACGCACTAGGTGTAGTAAGCCAGCGTTTTCCGGAGACGATTTATGCTGTCAATCACCGTTATTCACTGACTGTCGGGTTAGGTGACAATGAGAGCTATCTTGCTTCAGACAGTGTTGCTGTAAGGCAGTATACAAATAGAATCTTGCGCCTGGAGCAAAGTGAGATTGCTGAGATTGGGCAGGGCGTTGTCAAACTGTACTCTTTTGATGGTATAGCAGTTGACCGCCAGCCGGTTGTTGTTGACACCAGTACTGGTGCTTTCGTGATTGACAAAGCTGGCTACAAGCATTTCCTTCTCAAGGAGATGCACGAGCAACCGACTGTGATGCGGCAGACTCTCGGAAAGTATCTTAAACATCCGAATGCACCGGTCGATTTTTCAGTCGGCAACGCTTCGAGCATTGGCAGTGAAAGTTGTGCTGTCAATCTTACAGCCGAAGATCTTTCCGGTGTGCACCGCATACTGGTGGTTGCCTGCGGCACCGCTTATCATGCCGGCTTAGTCGGCAAGTACATTATTGAATCTTTGTGTGGAATTCCCACCGAGGTTGAAGTTGCCTCAGAGATGCGAGGACGTGATCTCCTTGTTAATCAGCATACTTTGACTATTGCAGTGAGCCAGTCAGGAGAGACTGCCGATACTCTATCAGCAATTACTGAAGCAGCCAGTAAGGGTTCGCTTACTTTAGGCATCACTAATCGTCCTGATTCGCACCTCTGCCATATCACATCCAACCTCATTGTGACCGAATGTGGTATTGAGGTATCTGTAGCTGCCACCAAGACGTTTACTGCTCAATGTGCCTGCTTCTATCTACTGGCTTTATATATTGCTGAGCGTATAGGATCGGTTAGTCCGGAACGGCTGAGCCAGCTCAAGGGCGAGCTGTTGGCCATACCGATTCTGCAAGAGCAGGTTCTCTCTCGTGAGAATGAGATAAAACAGAAGTCGTTGCGGCATGCTGGTGCACGTGATGTGGTTTTTGTCGGGCGTGGTGTCAACTATCCAATTGCCCTGGAAGGAGCGCTGAAGTTAAAGGAGCTCTCTTATATTCATGCATCAGGTTATGCTGCCGGCGAGCTCAAGCATGGGCCAATTGCTGTGCTTGATCGTGATGTTCCGGTGATTAGCATACTGGTACCAGGAGCTCTTTACGAAAAGACTCTCTCTAATGCGCAGGAAGCAAGAGCTCGCAATGCTCAGATGATTGCAGTGGCTGTCGATGGTGATGACAACGCGCAGAAGACTTTTGATACTGTGCTGTCCATCCCGCCGGTTGATGAGTTTTTCAGTCCGTTGCTCACCGTGATACCGTTGCAGCTCCTCTCTTATTTCATAGCTGATCATCTTGGACGCGACGTTGATCAGCCGCGCAATCTGGCTAAATCGGTGACTGTGGAGTAGGGACAGAAGCTTTCTGCGTTATCTTGAACCGGTTGCAGTAACCGGGCTCACCGGCTCATGACAGGAGCGCTAACTACATCTGTTTGGGAGTGTTAGTAGTTTCTGAGACTGCTGGTGGTTCTTCTTCGACCACTTTAGGTGTAATCAGGAGCATCAACTCAGAGCGGTTGCGACCCTTAAGGCTGTTGCGAAATAGTGCGCCCATGACAGGAAGTTCAGCCAGGTAAGGCACTTTAGAGAGCTGAGCAGCTTCATCTTCACGGAAGAGTCCACCTAGCACCAGGGTCTGTCCATCTTTGACCCTTACCTCCTGGTTCATGATATCGCGAATACTTAAAAGGGTAACAGTTGTCTGGTTAGGCGGTGTCCCGAATGTTGTAGGACCACCTAGCGGTGCTGAAACTTGTGGTCGTAAGCGTAAAATAACAAAACCATCTTCAGTGACTTTCGGCAGTACATCAAGAAAAACTCCAGCCTTAGTGAGCTCTACGTTGGTTGTCACTGACGTGATCGTGGCTACTGATGTTACTTTATGGAGCACTTCATCGGCAATAACAATCATTGCTTCTGTGTTGTCTCCGACCAGAATGCTCGGGTTGGCGACAATCTTAGCCTTATTTGTCTGCAGCAAGAGGTTGAGGTTCAGACCTAAGGCGGCTGGCAAGGTGGCTATATTGGCTCGTCCGCCAGCAGACTTGCTGAGAGTGAGGAAGTTGAAACCGGACTGAGAAGCAGCCACTGGAGTAACTCCAGCTAACGGTGCTGTCAGCAATGGGAAGAGCGCGCCCAAAAGTCCTGTAAAGCCGGAGGTATTTGTAGGTGTCGTTACAGTGGCGCCACCAAGAATTGGCTGGGTCTGGGCGCTGCCAGGGTTAAGCTGGTAAGTGCTAGATCCGACAAAAGTTTGCGCTAAAGGTGTGGGAAGAGGGCTGAGAGTGGAGGTGGCTGCAATTGCTCCTTTGCTATCGACGAGTGGACCAGGACGTGGTGGGCTGCCAAAGCCGGGCAGTGATGAGACTGTAAAATATTTTGTGTCAAAGGTTAGAGCCAAAATAACTAGAAGGGAGCTCGACCATGACAGCAATGAAATTGAACGATATGCTGGACGAAGTAATCAAGCGGCATGTAGCTGAGGGAAGGGACACG
>CAILLX010000236.1 GCA_903835185.1 uncultured bacterium
AACGTAACAATCTTTGAGGAAGCTCTGCATGTGGTATCACAAATTACACCTAACTAGTAAGATTCTAAATGAGGCAACAGGGTTGTAATGGTTTGAATTTCAATTGAGGCAAGGCGAATGGGTGGCCGTTTTGTGAGAACAGGTGGCCGTTTTCACGAGAATATGCAACTCCGTCAGGAGTTGAGCACGTTGGTATACAATCCAAATCGCGAACGGTCCTGACCCGATCGGCTCTGTGACTCCGTCAGGAGTTGAGCACTGGTGCTGATGCTATATCGCGCCGATTACTACGGCCGATCGGCTCTGTGACTCCGTCAGGAGTTGAGCACCATCCCCTACCTTGATGGTTTGAGTAATAAACCCTCCGATCGGCTCTGTGACTCCGTCAGGAGTTGAGCACTCAAAGTACCATTCGTCAAGATCTAATCCCTGCGCCGATCGGCTCTGTGACTCCGTCAGGAGTTGAGCACCGCCTAATAAATTCTACAAGACCAAGCTTCAGCCCGATCGGCTCTGTGACTCCGTCAGGAGGTTTGCTGTAAAAACCGACATCAGGAGCCTTTCTTAAACATAATTTCTCATAATGTAGCTTTCTTTTGAATGGGCCACCCATGGGCCACCGGCTCGTATTGTCTCCCCCAATAAAAAACCGCTTACATTCTTCGGAGCGGCTCTCTGTCTTCGTTGTATTTATCCTGCCCGGGAGGACTCGAACCTCCGACCTCATGGTTCGTAGTCATACCTGCCTAGCTAAGCCGTAATGAGTTGTACCTATCTGAGCATAGCACCGGTGGGCATATTGCAGTATACTGAATTGTATCTAATGAGGCAAACATAGGTATAATAAGCTGCATAAAGTAGCGGCTGGGTAGCGGCAATGCGGGGCAGAAATGGACAGGAAGATCAACTTCACTAAGAAAGGAATTCAGGCGCTGGAAAAGCCAGCAGATGGGAAGCAGGTGTATTACCGAGACACCCAAACAGCTGGCCTGGCATTAAGCGTAGCCCGTGGTGGTACAAAATCGTTTGTCTATTACAGGAAGGTTAACGGCAAACCCACAAAGAAGTTTATAGGCGCATTCCCAGACATGGCTATTGAAAGAGCCCGGGAAAAGGCAACAGAGTGGAATGCTGCTATTGCGGTTGGGGAGAATCCATTTGATGAACTGCCGGACCAAGAACAATTAACGCTAGGCAATCTGTTTGAACAATACATTGAGCGACACGCCAAGAAGAATAGAAAGACCTGGCAGGTGATGGAGAAAGACTTTGTTCGTGTATTGAACCATTGGCGCAATCGTCAGCCCAACACAATCACTGTTGCTGATGTTGAAAAGCTTCATCATGATCTGAAGGATTCACGTGGATCAACCAGGGCGAATAGAACGCTGCAACTGCTCCGCGCCATCTACAACAAGGCAATTCTCTGGAAGCTTTATCAGGGTGACAATCCAGTCAAAGGTATTACCTTGTATCCAGAAACGGCCCGTGAAAGATTCCTATCCGGAGCTGAAGTGGGAAGGCTCTTTCAAGCACTGAAAGAAGAACCTAATGATCTGATCAAAGACTTCGTCTGGCTCAGTCTTCTAACTGGTGCACGGAAGGCCAACATTTGTTCTATGCGCTGGGACCAGATTGATTTTTCTCAGGACACCTGGACAATTCCAGAGACCAAGAATGGAACGTCTCAGACAATCAAGTTGACTCAAATTGAGACTGAAATTCTCAAGAAGCGCCGGAAGCAGGTAGACCAGGAACTGAGCAAACGCCAAAGGGAGACAAAAGATGATTATGTTTTCCCGGGCGATGGTAGCACTGGACATCTAGTGGACCCAAAGAAGTCATTTGCCAGGCTGCTAGAAGCAGCTAAAATTAATGGCTGCACAATTCATGATCTCAGGCGTAACTTGGGCAGCTGGATGGCATCAGCCGATGTGAATGTGGCTCTAATAAAAGGTGCACTTCACCACAAAGACATGAAGACCACACTGAATGTATATGCCAGAACTGCAAAAGATGCAGAGCGCGAGGGCAGGGAAAAAGCTCATGAAGCCATGTTTGAAGCGGCAAAGCTTGGACTGCTAATGCCACAAGGGCTTCCAGATGCAGACGCTGGAAAGGGCAGTCAGGCCATATCGGATACAACAAACTCTAAATCTCCGTAGAGAACACACGACACAATGATGCAATTCTGTTCCCTCCGGGTATGTTGGATTTAACACAGCTTATTTCAATGACTGCAAGAACAATGCCTAAGAAGACACCAAAACCGAAACCTAGATATGACGGGTGGAATTATGCGCAGGCTATCTCCAGTGGCAGCCCAAATGATGGGTTTACGCCGGACGACCGTAAACAACTTTTCACCTGCAGTGCGCATACAATTCCAGGACTAGAGAGTGTTATTAATGAATTAGAAATACACAAAACGTGGATGATGGCAAATTTGACAATGCAGGAGCCAACAAATTCTGAAATTGTAGTTACGTTGCAAGATCTGGCATCATCAGCCGAAACATTATGTTCAAAATTAGAGCATTTGGATGAAATTACAGCTGACTTCCTAACGTGTGAACTTGTGCGTGTGGAGGAACTGAACCCTTCCACCAATCTGAAAGAGGTGGCATACGTATTTGAAAGCAATATTCCCCTGAAGAAGGTTCTATTAATTGATCAGCTGAAGCATTTAACTGACTTAGCTACCAAGCAAAGTACACTGCTTGCCGCTAACACCCACAAAGGAAGACCAGTAGACCAGGGCGTTTCAACGATTATACATGACGTAGCTCGTCGCTTTCAAAAGCATGGTATTCCAATATCAACTTCAAGAGAACAGCCATTTTGTACTTTTTTGGAAGAACTGTTTCAAGTCCTTGGGCGGGAAAAGATAGATGTTCAGAATCATGTGAGACGACTGAAGAAGATGATGCCGAATGGTATGTTTGAGAATCTGTATTTTTTTCGTGAACAGTTCAGGCAAGAAGCAGAACGACACAAAAAGGCTACTCTGCCATCTGACCCATCAGCATAGAGATATTTATCCTATGACATGCCTGATAAATCCCCTGCAAGAAGGGGATTTATCGGTTTTACAGGGTCTCCATCTTTGCCGATAATAAGACTATCGGGTTGCACAAAGCGCAATCCCAAGTACAAACACCTTAAGGACAACAACAAGCGCCAGTCATGCATTTACATACAGCATGATCTGAACAAAGCATGATTTAGAATTTTCAATATCGATAAAATTTAGTATGGCTACGGTGACATTGTCACCACTCAATAAGGAGATGAATATGAAGGAACTCTTGATCAATGTTGTTAGCACAACTATAGGAGACATTTAATGGAAAATATGGATTTCATTTTTGATCGTGCTCAGTCAAACCTGCTCTCGCGGGAACAGGCGGCTGCTTATTTAGGTATATCACCACTGACACTTTCTGCCTGGAAGTGTAACGGACGATACCAGCTTCCTGTCATAAAGATCGGGAGCCTTGCAAAATATAGAAAGGAAGATTTGGATTCCTTCATAGAAAGCAGACGCATTGGGGGATAGTCGCCAAAGCCTGTCCCCACTGCAGTGTGACTGACGGCCCATTGTAGAGCGAGAAAGAGTTTTTAGTGTTACACAAACGCTTATTGTGCCAGCATCGCTTGCTGTCCGCAAAGGAGAACTTATGCCAAAACACGGTCTGACAAACCAACTCATTAAGAGAACAGCTATCAAGCCGCAGCTGCGGCAAGGAGGACAAAATGTATAGAGTTAAAAGAAATGACAACACAGCTCAAATCTTTTGGGTACACACACTAGAACAGGAACTCGCTGGTGAGGTACCGCTCGATGTGATTGGATTGGTTCGCTTCTCAACTGATGCCGAATCTGATTGGTATACCACCAGGGCCTATTTTATGACAGATGCACAACTTGTTGAGAATTGGTTGCGCTTCTATAGGTGAATGATTGCAGCCATGGCTGGCTACTGAATCAAAGGTATAGGTGTATTTCCCCAAAGGAGAAATGATTATGGTTATTAATGACTTCAGTGATAATGATTTTGATACAGAAAACAATCAAGACCATGAGCAAGACTTAGGGTGCGATGGCGAGCACGAGAAATCGTCGAAAACAGGTGAGACAACATGGACGCCAGACCAACTGGAGGAAGCTGTCTGGCGCATGGTGCCTTTGGATATCCTGAGCAAGGATATCGCACGACAAGAGATCAAGAAGGAAAGTGGATATTCGTGCAAAACTATTGATGCGTGCATTAAGAGAATTGCGCAGGAACACCAGCGGCAGGAGCGGGAGATGTTTCCTGAGCATGTTGAGTATAGCTTTGAGCAGAAACAGGCGGCTAATGAACTCGCACGCGCCCCTAACCTATTTGAGGTCTTTCCTAGCCTGTTAGACTCACTGGATTACATTACTGCTAAATGGAGAGCACAAAGTCTCCTGCTTGTTCTGGGACTAACATTACTGGACAAGGAACGGTTAATTTGCTTCTGGGGAGATACCGGCGATGGGAAGACTGAGGCTGCCCAAATAATTCTCAATCTGTTGGACTATGAGCGCCACCTAGACAAGGTGAAAGAAGTCTTGGATTGTAGCCCGGAATGGATCAAGTATGCTGGTGGCGAGGACGGCATGGGACTTAAGCATCGTCTTGTGTTCTTCGATGAGATGAACCCGGTCAAGCCTGGACAGGATGACCGGCGTCAGGAATTGATCAGACAACTTGATAATGATCAGTCGCGAGTGGCAAGATTTGAAATAGTTGATCGGACGGAGGGCAAACAAATCGGTGTGCGCAGCCTTCAGCTTGAAAAACCCATATATCTATTGATAACAAGCATTACTCCACCACACAAATGGGATCCGCAGAACCGATCACGATTTATATTTGTTGAGTTCTCCTTGACTCCAGACCAGGTAGAGTCCGCACAAAGACGCATAGCCAGACCAACTCTTACAGATGAGAAGAGAAAGGACGTTTTTAAGTCCTTCAACTGTTTCCTTCATGAAAAATTGAAAAGGCAAGACTTCACAGTGCCACTGGCCTTAAGAAGAATAGAGATCCCTTTCCTTGATCAGCTGATAAAAAAGGAACCAGATGGTACTGGTGCTGACATCAGACGGTTCAAGCTGCTGAAGTCCAGTATCCAGGCCAGCGCACTCCTTCACCAGCGCCATAGGGAAATGCGGGAGGATGAGAAGGGTCAACTCTATCTGACAGCAACATGGCAAGACTATTACAACATTAGGGAGGTATTCCAACATATTGTGCCTAGAGTTACACAGCCTGCCGGAATGAAGTACCTTGATACATTTAAGAAGGTGGCATGGTGGCTTTATAATAATCCAGTGAAGAACAGAAAACAGATTAAGGATAGCTGCAAGATTTCTAAGGCTGCAATGGAAGGTCATTTGAAGGATCTTGTAGAGGTTGGACTTCTTACTGCCGGAAGATCTCCTAATCAAAACGATAAGTGGACATATTATCAAGTTGGTCCACGCTTAGTGACCGTATTGGAAGACGTGAGACAACGGACAGAAAAGCAGCGGCTAGCCGAGGAAGCACTTTTCACCATGGCAGTAGATCGAGTTGTATCTGACGTTGAGGCAGTCAATACAATCAGTGCTGCAGCTGATCCTTCTCCCTTGATGTCCCCCAACGGACGGCCGGGTGCCTCCAATGCTTCTATGGATGAGGCTTTTGGAGATCCCCCTCAGTCCCTTGCTGGATGCAACGGTGAAGAAGATTTCTCTCCGGCTCTCATGTGTCCAGAGGAGGATTTTGAATTAGATTGAAGTAGCAGAAAATGCCATTGAATATTATGAGCAGATGTTTCACATCTTGTATATTCGTGAGGGGCAAGGGAGTTGCTTGTACTATTGAAGCACTGGCGACTTCCAGCTCCCTAACCCTGGTTGAGGGACATTGAGGGGCGAGGAAGTAGAATATATGTTGTTTGTCAATCTGTTTTCAGCAGTGCAAAAACGTTAAGGTGCATTAGACGTAGTTGCCGGTCCAGGCACAAAATACATTTACAATAGGCAGACGTAGCAATGTGGTACTTTTGAAATCAGTTCATACTCTGGTATTTGTGGGGCACTGCCCACCAGCACCCCGGTATTTTCTTAGCTCGTGCAAACTTTGCTAGTGGTCTGGTGGTATCACAAGTGCTGCATCTAGTATACGTATTCGTAGCAACCCAAGGGGGGGGCATTTTTATTTGCACCATCTGTAGTGCTGGGCTAGATCCCTATCTCTTTGATGTTAAAGATGAATGGCAATACCTAAAGTAAGTTTGGCTCAAGAATCATGCATTCTAGTGTGTTTGAGTCATTGAGACAATCTACAAGTTCTCTCACCTTATTGGCGTTGCAAGATGAGACATAAACAAGGTCAGACATCCCCACACCGATATGTTTTCACATGCCACCAAGGAAAAACATGATTTTAAACAGTATAACGATTGGCCACAAAGCTAGTGTTAGCAGGAACATCAAGGCAAACGGTGCAAGTAAGACTAAGAAAATTGCATTTTCATCTAGTTTTTTGGTGTTCATTTCGCAATATTTGCACCTCTCGCAAAGAACTTGCCAGCCAAAATACCCGGTTATATCCCCTATTTGATCAATTCCTGGATGCGTTGACGGACCTTAGGATCAAACTGTGTGCGAATGAAACTGTCCACCTCGCCCGGTTCTGGTCTTCTGTGCTCAGGAAGCACAATGATGTCAAACGTAACCCAGTCGGCGGGATCGGAAAATGTCATTAGCCCTACTCCAAACCTTTGACAGAAGCGCTTGATCCTACTGAGGTCAACACCATCATCCGGTACCTGCAATGCGAGATAGCTCTTGTTTGCAAACATTGAATGAGCCGCAGCCTCCAATACACCTTCTATGCCATACTCCCCCATAGGCTTGATTTCAAAAGTAATAACTTCAAGGGTCCGTCCTGGCATGAATTCATAGACTCGGACCGCAATCAAAGTAATGTCGGGGCGAGTCCACTTACCACCAGTTGCTCGGCTGCCTTGCTGTGCAGTTTTGTAGCTAACAAAATATTTGATTTCCTGTTCCTCTGTGTATGATTTCTCCAGTGTCTGTAGGAACGGTTCGTACAGGTCACGTTCCAGTCCTTTATTCAAGGTTGGTTCAACTGCTTTGACCAAATTTCTACGAAAGGTGCCCCCCCGTCCTTTCCACTTAGATAGCTCGCCACTTTCAAGCAGGCTTACCGATATGGATTCAAAATCGCTATCTTGAAGATCCACTCCAAAGCGGCGCTTACATTGCAGTAGCCATTCTTGTTGCAGCTTTTCCTTAGTAACGGTTGAACCATCAGCTGGTGTCAGTTCGCACATTAGCATCCTGAGATCATCAATTGTTGACGCCGGTTTAAGTAAAGCAACACCATCATTTGCTGCCTGGTCATCTCCCAGCCGTTGCTCCATCCCGTTGGGACGGACTTTGCTCAAACTGTCCACATTGCACCTCAAAAAACCCAGGAACCTTCCCCGGAATCCGCTCCCTGTCACTATGCCCCAAGTAGCGCAGCTATAAACGCTTGATGAACGGATATTACCGACTGCTCTCACCGTATATATTCGGTCGACTGTTTTCAGTACTTGCTGGACAGTTGACTTGTGAATCAGGAAAAGCACATTACCGAAAAGCTGGGTAGACGGGTGAGAAAGTATCGCCTATCTAAGGGTTGGTCACAGATGTACCTTGCGGCAGAAGCCCGGTTGGACAAATCTTACATAGGCTCCATTGAGCGGGGCGAGGTTAACCCGTCTATCAGAAAGATTGCACGTATTGCTGATGTACTTGGCATTAAGGTTGCCGAGTTCTTCAGTGACCGATAATACAAGCAGCCATTTAATCAGCTGCTATTCAAAGTAAGTCTTTGGCTTCCATCCTTGATTGGTAGCTGTAAGCTGAGCTGCTAAGGGTGCCTCTACAGGGCCCAGAGGAGTTGATGTTACGAAAATCCATCTATTACAAGTCCACTAAGCCACCCCTTGTAAGGCATTACCACCAAGAGAATAATCAAGACTTCAGTAATAGCCACGTAGGCCATTCCAGTTAGCCAAGCAATTCCGTTACGACAAAACGTTTTATTGTTGTGCACAAAAGCCCGCTCAACTCGGTTGAACACTTTCCATGCTAACCAGGCTGCTACAAGTCCAATCATTCCGGCAAGTAATCCACAGAGCAACACTGTCTTAAACATTCCTATTACGACAAATGTTCGTGGTTCTACTACCTGCCTCTCAAATACCCACGTTCCTGGAGGATCAGATAGGAGAAACCCAAACCTCATATAGTGACCTTCCCCCTGATTAGCGGACAGTAATTAGAGCCGAGTCGCTCCAAGACATAGAATGTCAAAAGGAGATGACTTATGGCCAAGAAATCAAAACAGACAAAACCAGCTGCCACGCCACAGGCGGCGTTCAATCAAGAGTTTCGTGAGACAGCAATACAGCTGGCGCTCGTCGGCGATAAACCGATTGCTGAAGTCGCCAGAGAACTGGGTCTTCCAGGCTGGAAATTATACGACTGGGTCAAGGCATGGAAGAAGAAAGAAGGTAAAGCTGCTGCCGGTGGCAAAGGCTCTGCGGAAGACGAGCTGCGCAAGCTCCAGAGGCGTAACAAAGAGCTTGAGATGGAAGTCGAAATCCTAAAAAAAGCGGCGGCATACTTCGCCAAGACCCTGCTGTGAAGTATGCCTTCATTCAAAGACACGAGAAGAATTATCCAATTGGTGTTATGTGCCGGGTACTACGCGCATCACGCTCCGGCTACTACCAGTGGCGCAAAGGCAGGGTAAATCCACGCTTGCTCCGCCGGCAGCGGCTGCTGGCTGAGATCAAGAGAATATACGAAGAATCGCGCGGCACCTACGGTTCGCCGAGAATCACTCGCGAGCTTCGGAAAGGCAGCGTTGTCGTTAACGAGAAAACGGTGGCAGAGCTAATGAAAGAAAGCAGCATACAGGCGAAGCAAAAGAAAAAATACAAGGCGACGACCAATTCCAACCACAATCTACCTGTGGCAAAAAATCGCCTCAAGCGCGACTTCAGCGCGACTAAGCCCAACCAGGCTTGGGTTGGCGATATCACTTACATACGCACAGATGAAGGCTGGCTATATCTTTCTGCCTTCATCGACCTCTTCTCGCGCAAGGTCGTTGGTTGGTCAATGTCCGAGCGCATGACCGCCGACCTGGTCGTTGATGCATTCAGAATGGCGCTCTTTCGACAGAAACGCAAGGCGCCGAAGCTGGTGCATTCTGACCGCGGAAGCCAGTATTGCAGCGAGGCCTTTCGCAAAGTCCTGAAAGAGCATCGTTGTAAACGTAGCATGAGCCGCAAAGGCGATTGCTGGGACAACGCAGTTGCGGAAAGCTTCTTTGGCACGCTGAAGACTGAATTGGTGCATCATGAGAGATATAAAACCAGAGAACAAGCCCGTCTTAATATCTTCGATTACATTGAGACGTTTTATAATAGACGGCGTCTACACTCTTACTTGAATTATGTTTCCCCAGAAGATTTTGAAAAGAGCAGGGAGAGAGCATAGAATGCGACTCGGTCTAATTTACTGTCCGTAAAAACTGGGGAACATCAGATCCGCAATAAGCTTAAGGATGGACAAAAAGTAGATGACGAAGAGGACCGTAAGCTTCTTCTGGAATTGTTTCAATGTCATCCTGACTACGAAAGCATTGTAGGTGACAGTGTTGTGGACCATTTTCTTCGTAAAAGACTGGACGAGTCAACAACTTGCTTCTGCGTGAAGCTACAGTGCGTTTTCCGGCACAAAACGGCCCCCTTGTCCGGTCCAAAACGGCCCCCTGTTCCGGAGCAAAAAAGCAGGGCAGTAAAAACAGCCGGTGCATATCGAGTTGATATACACCAGTAGGGCTTGACGCTGGACAACCGTCA
>CAILLX010000237.1 GCA_903835185.1 uncultured bacterium
CCAAATGCAATACCAACGCAAGACTCTATTAGAGCCTATGCGATGCATGTCCAGTGGATGCTAAACCCTTATACTGTCAGCTCGGGACATACACTAAATTCTTGCCCGAACTTGTCTCAATCATCATAGACACAGAGGGTTGCTTCATTGTCGTATCCATCGTGATTTCCAGATCAATCACGCTGCCGGCTGTCACTGTGTGCTTGGACAGGCGTGCTGTTGTGCAGTCGCAGGTAGCTTTGGCTTCTTTTATGACCAGAGGTTTTCGGCCATTGTTGTGCACCTTAAAGATATGGCTAACTTTAACGCCTTCGGCAACTTTGCCAAAATCGTAATGGCTCTCAGGTAAAGAGATGTTGGGTGGTCTTGTGCTCAGAGTGTACTGCCAGATGCCCAAAGCAACTGCAGAGAGTGCTAGTACAGCCGCAATCAGTCTTGCCATTAGGGCGAATAAACCGATTTTGTTCATTTGCTCCTGTATCTCCCGTCCGCTTGCCAGAATAGGTAAGGATGATACTACCGCAATGAGCCGTTGTAGTCACACGTGCAAGCAGACCTGTTGTTAAGTCTGCTTGCATGTGGTTATGAGGTAGGTTCTGCGGTGACTCATCTGACCTGTCTTGTCTTGAGGAATTTCGCAGAGGTGACTTTTCTGAAAGGCGCCTGGCTCCCGCAGCTGCGCTCAGGACGCCGGCTACTCTGCCGACTATGACCAGCCGCTTGGGGCTGATTGTAGATGTATTCATGTAAGAGTTCTCCAGTTGAGAGTGATCAATTCTATGCGGATGCAATTTTCTATCTGCAACAGCCGCGCTGACTGCCGCTCTCCTGACTTGAACAGGTATTGATGGCAGGTGGAACTGTCGCTGTTAGCTGATTCCATGGCGCTTTGCCAAGCAAGAGTCCTAGGCCGCAAAATCCTGTTGAACCAGCGAAAGTCAGCCCGGCGCCAAAGAAAGTGGGAATGACAAGAAACCATGGATTGACAGAGGCACCGAGAGCGACTCCGGACAGGACAGATATTCCGATTGTGAGCTGTATCTGTCTTTCAATCGAGAGTTTCCGGAATGAACAGCATTATTAATTCTTGAGAGTGGCTGCAGGTCGGTCTGCAGTGATCTGCCAATCCATGGGATGATCCTCTTGCTCTGAGGATAACTGCCCTCGGCAGCCAGATTAAATGTGAATGCAGATGCTGTCATGCAAAAAAACGTCAACGAAAGACATATGGTGATCCCGCGGCAGCTGTCATCTCTGTCAGCCTTCACGAGTTGTGTCTGGCGCCTGATTCTGCTAGTGGCAGTATTCTTGGCAGTTGTGATTGCAATGCAGACACTGGCTGTGGGATTGTCTGTCGTGCCGGCGGACAGAACGTCCGGTCCTATTGCTGCCGGACTGCCCGCAATGGCTATTTCAAGACTAGCCCAGATGATGGCTGCCAGTATATCTGCGGCTGCAGCTGCCACGGTTCCTGCAACTGCTCTTGACACAAAACAGCCGCTTCCTCGCTCGCTCCAGGCGCCACCATTGTTGCTATGGGCGTGGGAACAACCTGCTGACTTGAGTTTTATTGATACCAGTAAAACGGGTGTGGCTGCCCTGAGCGGAACGCTTTATTTGCGAGGCGATGATGTTGTCGCTCGCATGCGTTTGCAACCGCTTGTCGTTCCACCTGGTACATATATGGCAACAGTAGTCAGGATAGAGACCGACAGGAGCAAGCAGCCGACGCTGTCTGATAAGCAGCTGTCCAGTCTTGTCTTCCATGTGATTGAGATCTTAGCTAGTAAGCCGGTACAGGCTTTGCAGATTGATTTTGATGCAACAGTCACAGAGCGTTTGTTCTATCGTCATTTCCTGCAGCAACTGCGCCAGGCAATGCCAGAGGCTATGCCGTTGTCTATTACATCCCTTGCTTCATGGTGCTTGCGCGACTGCTGGATTGCGGATCTTCCTGTTGATGAGGTAGTGCCGATGTTCTTTTCGATGGGACAGGATCGCAAGCGGGCTCTTACTTTGCTAGCATCAGAGTCCGGACTGTCCAGGCTTCCTATGGCAGAATCAGTCGGGCTGTCTACTGACGAACCAGATGTAGTGGCTGCCCTGCAGTCGCTGCCAGAGCATATTTATCTTTTTAGCCCGAAAGGTTGGCGTTCGAGCCGTATAAGAACTTGGGTCAAAACATTTGAGAGTGGAGGTACACAGTGGAAGACGCTTGCAAAAAGATAGTAGCAGCAGCAGCTGTCATTCTCCTGTTGGTTGCGGCGCCTTCGCCGTCAACAGCGTGTGGCCCAAGATTTACAGAGTCCTTTTTCAGCTATACTTTACATCCGGATGTGCCTCTATCTAAGTATGCTGCCGGCAAGCTTGGGTTGGTGAAGCCAACTTATGCAAGGTCTTACCTGGTGGTAGCTTACCGCTATTTGACTAATAAACCGTTGACTGCTGCCGAACAGAAGGACTGTCTGACACTTTGGGACGCGCGTGTTTTTGGTGCTTCCAGAGAGACATGCTATGGTACTTCTGATGCAGCCAAGGCGTGGCTGGCTGCGCGCAGGCATGTGGTCGGCGGACAAGGATCAGATGCAGAGATAGACACTTATCGTTCTGTTTCAGATGGACCTGAAGGCTGGGGCTCTTTTGAAAATTGTCCAGCCAGCGCCTTTCAAGCGGCGGTGACGACCCTTGCTGATCGTGTGGCAAAATTTGGTGCCGGCAGTACTACTGTTAGCAACTGGGTGAGCGGGCAAGATCAAGTGTTCTGCCATTGTGGCTCGCGTCAATACAACTATCAGACAAAGAAACTCTCTCCGGAAGGTGCATTTTCTGATCCCCTGCCGGGTACTGCTGATCCACTAGCCCGAGCAGATCGTTCTTATCAGATTGCTGCAGCACATTTTTATGCCAAGCAATACGATGCTGCAGAAGCAGAATTTCGTGCAATTGCCAGTGACAGCAGCTCTCCCTGGAGCAATATGGGACTTTATCTGGCTGCTCGCTGTATGATTCGCAAAGCCACCCTTCCCGATTCTGTCAATATTGTACTGCTCAAGAAAGCAGCCGATCAGCTTAATGAAATCTTGAAAGACAGCCGCCTGCAAATAGTGCATAAAGAGGCAGCTGGGCTTCTGGCTTTTGCCATGCTGCGTATCGAACCAGAGGCGCGCCTGCTAGCGCTTTCTCATGATCTTCTCGAGCCTGCCAACGAATCTTCTTTCCGGCAAAATCTAAATGACTATACTTTCTTGCTGGAAAAATATTTGCCTGATGATAGTGATGGTAACAAAGCTTCGGTAAAGCCAGTGCCGGAGCTGTTAACGCGAGACGATTTGAGTGACTGGATCGCCACTTTTCAGAGCAAGGAAAAACAAGAATCGAACGACAGAGCGCTTGCGCGCTGGCGGCAGACTCGCTCGTTGCCATGGCTGCTAGCTGCCCTCAGCAAATGCGATCCAGCCAGCTCAAGTGAACAGGATTTGTTTGCTGCAGCACGAGCTCTTTCGGTCTCGTCGCCTGCTTATCTGACGGCTTGCTACTACATGATTGATCTTATGATCAAAACGAAACAGTGCGAAGCAGCAACAAAGATGCTAGGCAACGTACTGAAACAAGAGCTGCCGCCTTCAGCTCGCAACGACTTTCTTCACTTTGATCTGGCTCTCGCGCAGACATTGGCAGAGTTCATGAAGGTCGCTGCTCGGACGCCGGCTTCGTATTTTAGAGAATATTTTGGTGAGTTTCCTTATGACCAGGATAACCCTATTGAAGCTGAAAAGTATCCCGTCACAAAGGAAAGCTGCTTCGATTCCGATGGTGCTAACATGCTTAACTACACAGTTCCTCTTGACCTTCTTGCCAAGGCTGTTGTTGTCCCTGATTTGCAGACTCAAATTGCCTTCGACCTGGCTCAGGCGGTGTTTACTCGAGCAATCGTACTTAAGAGAGATGATGTGGCTTTGACTATGCTGCCATTGCTCAAGCGGTTCAGACCGGACATGTCCCCATTGCTTGACTCATATCAGAAAGCTGCTTCCCCTGCACAGCGACGCTTTGCAGCAGTGCTGTTCATGCTCAGGAATCCGGGAAGCGCTCCATACGTGACACCAGGGGCGCCGCGCGAAGTAGACTTTGGCAAGATTGAGGATTATGGCGACAACTGGTGGGGAGTGTCCGGATTGGTGGGAGGTTCCGGGGAGCAACAGACAGTGCAGCCAAGTAAGCTAAGTAATCATGTTCCTTTCCTTTCTGCTGCTGAGGTGAAGCTAGCGCAGACTGAAGTGGCAGCGCTGCGAGCAGCAGGTGAAGCCCCTAACTGGCTTACAGCTCAAGTATTGCAATACGCCCGCAATAACCCTGGCGATCCGCTCATACCAGAAGCATTGCACAGATGTGTGAGAGCAACAAAGCTTGGCAGTACCGACAAGAATACGACAGTATATTCGAAGCAGGCGTTTCAGCTTTTGCAGAAGCAATATCACAACAGCCTCTGGGCTAAGAAGACTCCTTATTATTACTGATGAATTGTGACGCTTCCTGAGCCTTGACTTGTCGCCTTCTGTTCTGGCTGGTGAGAGCTTGCTGATTGCGGTGCTACTTTCTGCCTGCTATTGTCGAATTCAAGTCTCACTTTAAACTCTTCGTTAAGAATCAGACGGGCATCGTATGTGCCTGAGCCGTCTTTTTTCTTGAAGCCCTTAATTACGTTAGTTCTCCGCTTTTCAATAAGCTCTTTCATCTCTTCGTCAGTGAGTTTCTTGCCATATTGTTCGCCCCAGATACCAAATGTGCAACCTTCTCTCCAGCGGCTGCAGCCAGTCCCCTTTGGCGTTGGGCGCACCATACCTTTGTCGCATTTTGGGCAGGGAGCAATTCCTTGCTCACCTGTTATTGGCAGTGCTGCACCGGTTGTGGCAATGGTAGGCAGAAGCTGCTGTACAAATGTTGCTATGTCGCTTTCAAATGCTGATAGTGTCAACTTGCCATCATTCATATCGGTTAATTTCTGCTCCCATGAAGCAGTGAGCGCAGTGTCTTTGAGGTGCGGGTGAACGACACCTATTAGAGCTTTGCCTTTTTCTGTCGGCAGCAAGGCCTTTTTGTTTCGCTCTATATAGCCGGATTGCAGCAGTCTCTCTATAATCTGTGCCCGCGTGGCAGGTGTTCCCAGCCCGCTTTGACGCATATAGGCTGCCAGATCTTCGTCGTCAAGCTCCTTGCCGGCGTTTTTCATTGCTGTAAGCAAAGATGCATCGTCATAGGGCTTGGGCGCTGTTGTTTTGCCTTCCTTGAGCTCTGCTTTGCGTTTAGCTACTTGTTGATTCTTTTGCAGCGGGGGTAGCTGCTGTGTTTCTTCACCTTTATCGCTATCAGTATCTTTATTCTTCCCCTTGCGCTTTTCTGGATGCTTCTCCTTTGTTTCCAGAATTGTCCAGCCAGGGTCTTTTATGACTATCCCTTTAGCCCGAAAGGAGTGTTGAGCCATTCTTAAGATTGCTTCTGTTTCGTCGCGGATTTCCGGCGGAAGAAATATGGACATAAAGCGTGAAGCTACAAGTGTGTATACGTTTTGTTGCTTTTCAGGCAAGTCCTGCGGTGGTGCCTTGTGTGTCGGGATGATCGCGTGGTGATCTGTCAATTTCGTGTCGTCAACATAGTTCTTTGACAATCGACTACGCAGCTGCTCGACTGTTATTTTTCCAGGTGTGATAGCCTCTCTGGCAAAAACATCGCGAGCTTCTTTTGTGGTTGTAGGAGCTTTGAGAACAGTCGAGAGTATTGCTGGCAGCTGGTTCACCATATCAGTCGATAGATGCCGTGATTCGGTATGCGGGTATGAAAGTATTTTGTACTGTTCGTAAAGACTTTGGGCTATATCCAGTGTTTCTTGAGCAGTGTAACCGTATTTTTTATTGGCGTCCTTCTGGAGCGTGAGTAAGTCATACAGTGCCGGAGCCTTGCTTCTCTTCTCATTAGTGGCAACCTTCTCCACTACTCCGGCAGGCACCGCTGCAATGTCAGCGAGTATTTGTTTTGCCTGAATCTTGTCGGGTAGGCGTGTTTGTGGTTCAGTTCCTGGCGTGATATAGCGAGCCTGGAAGCCAGGTTCGAAAGTAATCAGGATCTCAAAGAACCCTGAAGATTGGAACTTGTCGATGACCTTTTGTCGTTCGACAATCAATGCCAGTGTCGGTGTTTGCACACGGCCAACTGTGCAAAGCTGGCGGTTGATTGCCGTGTAAGCGCGGGTGAAGTTAAGCCCGACGATCCAATCGGCACGAGCACGGCCGGTCGCTGCGTGAGCCAGGTTATCGAAGTGTGTGGACGGTTTGAGATTTTGGAAACCTTCCTTAATTGCTTCTGCAGTTAGTGAGCTTATCCAGAGGCGTTCTACCGGTTTGTTGCAGCCTGCCATCTGATAGATTAGCCGGAAAATATGTTCGCCTTCCCGTCCTGCGTCTGTTGCACAGACAACTGTGGTTGTAGAAGGATCGCACATGAGCTTCTTGATCACTGCAAACTGTGTGTGTGCTTTGTCTGTAACCTTGTATTTCCAGTCGTTTGGAATCATGGGGAGTTGTTGAAGGCGCCAGGGACTGCCCCAGGCTGGATTCATTACTTCTGGCTCAGCAATTTGCACCAGGTGCCCGAAGGCGTAGGTTACTGCCCAATCATTCCCTTGGAAATAACCGTCTCTCTTTGTGTTCGCTCCAAGAACCGCAGCAATGTCGCGCGCCACACTTGGTTTTTCAGCCAGGACTACCTTCATGACCTCCCTCCTTCTAGATGAGTCTACCAGGTAAGTTGTCCACGGCTGTTAAAATCCAGGCACTAGTTGCCAATATTCTGCTGGTATTGGAGCTGTAGTAAATTGGCTTGGGCGCTTCCTGGTACTGAGCCTTAGAAGCACACCCTCTGAGAGTTTAAGAAGACACAGCGTCTGTTAGACAGAATCAAAAAGCAAATCTATCGGGTGTGAGCGATCAAGAGAAATGATGCGAAGATAAGCTTGTATACCGGTCTCAGTCATGATCAGCGGATTGAGGAAGCGCTTCGAGATTTGTGCGCGCCTCAGAATAATCAGGCTTTAATTGCAGTGCCTGTTTATACTCTGCTCTGGACAGATCTATTTTGCCCAACCTGGCATAGACAACACCCAGGTTGTTATGTGCTCTGGCATTGCGGGGATCCATTTTGATAGCTGCCTGGTAGTGCCCTGTTGCTAGGTTTAACTGCCCTTGCTTCTGGTAGAGCAAACCCAAGTTGTAGTGAGCATCTGCGTAGTTGGGGTCAATCTGGATTGCTTTCTTATACTCGTCAAACGATTTTTTATAATTACCTTGATTGAAATAAGTTATGCCCAAACTGACATGTGCCTGGGCATAACCCAAGTTGCGTTGTGCTTCGGGATAATCTGGGTTGAGTTTTAGTGCAGCTTGATATTCAGCGATTGACTCAGAGTATTTGCCTAAGGAACCGTAGGCGACACCAAGGTTGTTGTGAGCATCAATCATATTTGGGTCGATGGCAAGTGAAGCCTTGTACTCAGCCACTGCCTGCTCGATCTGCTGGTTCTCCTGGTATAAGCGCCCCAGGCAGAAATGGGACAGTGCATTGTTGGATGCGTGCTTGAGCGATCGTCGGCAGGCTTCTAAAGCTTTGTCCTTAGCACCCAGGTGCTGATAACAAAGAACAAGGTTGTAAAGGTACTCGGAGTTGCCTGGATCTTTGCTCAGGACCTCTTCAAGCAATCGTGCAGCATCTGTGAAATTGTTCTGGTCGAAATAAACTACAGCAAGATTGGAACGAGCTTCTAGCAGGTGAGGATCTGTTGATAATGCTTTGGAATACTCTGCTGAGGCAAGATCAAGTTTGTGCTGCTTGTGATAAATCTTGCCCATGAGATTATGAGCGGCAGCATGAGACAGATTGCTTGCCAGAATAGTTTGCAGATAACTGGCAGCATCTCCGTACCTGCCGCCTGTATAAAGTTTCTGCGCTTGCTCGAGCAAGGCAGCGACTTCGCTGTCAGTGCTTCGATTTGACCGATCGGCAAGCATTGGTCCCTTACAGCGCGAGAAGTCCCAGGCCAGAGCTTGTGCAAAAGTGGAGGCTGCAAAGATTACCGCCAGCAAAGATAGCATGACTGCACACCCAGGCAATATCACAGGCGGTGTAGCGCTGGCTTGCAATCTGTTCAGCGACCGACTGTGATGCGCTGCAGGCGCTCTTGGCAATGTTTTGTTATTTTGCAAACACATACCTGGTAAGCGCTGGAAATAAAAGCAGGTAAAATGGCGCATAAACCCAAGTTGTTTCACTTGTGGATTGAGCTGTAGGTTGAATTGAATGAACAAGCGTCAAAACTCTGATCGAGGCTCTGGGAAAATGATTGATGCTGTCAAAGACAGGCACCTTCTGAACAGTCTATATGATTGTCCAACCGAGGACAAACTGCCATGCTAACAAAAACAAGCAATATGCATAAAGGCGGTTGGGAGCTCTGCCATTTTGTCTGTTTGCTTTCTGTTGTCTTAAGCTGCTTCTTGTTATCTGCCCCAGTGTCTGCCCGGAGTGCAAGGTTGTCATCAGATAAAATACAGACCAAGTGGTATGACGATCCTGATTGCCGTGGGTGCGTGTTTATGGTTGAGAGTTCAATAAGGTAGTTGTTGTTGAGTCAAGAGCGAGAATATGCAAATGGTTACAGAGGGCACCCCAACTATCAAGTGTTGCAATCCTTCGACAAAGCAGGTGATTGGTGAAGTGCCTTGCATGGGTCTCTCCGAGGTGGAAGGATTGGTCCAGAAAGCCGCAGAAGCTTTTGAATCGTGGCGGTTGACTGAATATCATCAGCGTGCCAGGAAGATTCTCAAATTGCGCCAGATCATCAGCTCTAAGGCGGAGGGTCTGGCGGCATTAATCTCCACTGAAATTGGCAAGCCTATGGTGGAAAGCTATATGGCTGAGCTGGTAGGACCACTTGATACCTGTGTGTGGCTGGCAGATAATGCTGAACGCTCACTAAAAGAACAGCTTGTTCATCTTGACAATCCGCTCTTGCTCACCAAGCAAAGCATAATTACATTTGAGCCGCTGGGAGTGGTGGCAATTATCTCTCCCTGGAACTACCCTTTTGCCATTCCGCTGATGACCATTCTCATGGCTGTGATGACCGGTAATGCCGTTGTTTTGAAACCTTCAGAGAAGTCCAGTCTAATCGGCATTAAGATAGCTGAGCTGTTTGAGGAGGCAGGATTTCCGGCAGGACTGGTTACAGTTGCTACTGGTGGCAGCTCGACTGGTGCCCACCTGGCTGGGCGCAAGGTGCAGAAGATCATTTTTACCGGCTCGGTTGCCGGCGGCAGTAGCGTGATGGCGACAGCAGCTGCCAAAGTGACTCCTGTGTCTTTAGAGCTTGGCGGTAAAGATGCAGCAATTGTCCTGCCTGACGCTCCTGTCGATTGGACCGCTTGCGGCATCGTCTGGGGTGCGTTTACCAATTGCGGGCAGGCTTGTGCCTCTATTGAGCGAGTTTATATAGTCAAGGGGGAGAAGGCCGAGCAGCTCATCTCACAGATTGTGGACAAGACCAAAAAACTTAAACTAGGACCAGGACTGGATCTCACAACTGATGTTGGTCCTATGATTGATGGACACCAGCTAGCTGCAGTGGCAAAACAGGTTGAACAGGCCAGAGCTTCAGGGGCGCGCATTCTCTGTGGTGGCAGGCAGCGTGACGATCTGGGTGGGTATTTTTATGAGCCGACTGTCTTGAGGGATGTCAACCATTCCATGGCTATTATGAAAGAGGAGACGTTCGGACCTGTTCTCCCTTTGATGGTTGTTGATTCGGAAGACGCTGCTGTCGAGCTTGCCAATGACAGCGATTTTGGTCTTTCTGCTTCGGTCTGGTCCAGTAATCTCAGCCGTGCTGAAAATGTCGCGCGTGATCTTGACGCCGGGACAGTTTTTATAAATGACTGTCTTTTTTCTTTTGCTTGTCCGCAGGTGCCATGGGGTGGGATGAAGAAGAGTGGTAGTGGCCGTTCTCACTCTTTCTTTGCTTCTGTTGAAAAACGGGTGGGTAACTAAAAGATATTGAAACGGTCTGAAATGGATATACGGCACAGTCGGAGTCAGGCTGTGAGCCAATTCTAG
>CAILLX010000238.1 GCA_903835185.1 uncultured bacterium
AGTAAAGCAGGACTTCTCATGAGAGCTTTCTGGTTCACTGGTAAGGAAAGCTGCACGCGAGATTTATTTGATCGAGCCGATTATTATTACAATCGCCAGGTGAAGCAAGAACTGAAAGGAGAGCTGTGGGCGATGCCAGCTTGGCTTGGGCACTTCCTGGTACCGAGCCGTGGGAACAAACCCCTAAAAACGATGCAACCGGTGCTGCCGTAGCCACTCATTAACGTTGATTATTGGGCACCCAGATGATTAAGAGATACATAGCCAGCTCATAGATATACAGCAAGTTGAGCTGTAAGCCGCCTTATTGTTGGTAATGACAAAGCGCTCAAGCAGTCCAGCTTCGACAGATCATGAACTTGTAGTGCTGTCCCAGCGTATTGATTGGGAAGCCATGGAAGGCAAGCTGCGCGGCATGTTGAAAAGCGTCTGCAGCCCAAGTCCAGTCGCGAGGTTCAACAGGCGAGCCTATAGTCCAAGGAAATTCTCGCCCCTGCGTTCAACTTCAGTCCATTTTGCAGGATGAACTATCCAGTATCCAACTGGGTGCTTTGGAGCAGCGCACCATCCAGGATGGTTGTGACTGGACTTGGGCATAATCTACGTTGCACAGGCAGCGATCAATCATCCGGTGCCGTCAAAAGGTATAAATAAGATAGTTGAAGTTGTCTTTGAACTGCTGAAGCGAGATTTGCATTGTTCCATGAGGTCCAGTCTCAGGATCGCCCCAGGGGTCGCGTATGGTCAGAGTACCTCCGTCTGTCCCTTCTGGATCGAAGCCAAGTATTGAATACGCGTGTGCACAGCGAAAACCATCGACAGATTCATTTGAGCCACCAATAAATTTACTCACAGAATTGATGGTCTTAGCTGTCACGACTTCTGGTGGTTTGCTGCTAAAAGACTTCATAAGCTTCTGTCTGATCGTGCTTGTGGAATCGAAGGAAAGTGAAGCCTCTTGGGCCGATTTGCCGGTGAGCATTTTTAGAGCCCAAACGTTGCTCCAGGAGCCACCGTCCACACCTTCTGCCGGTGTGATGCCACCACTCAAATTGAATGGGCTGCGGCGCCAGAAATGCTGCTGACAATATTCACCGGCAGCCTTCTCTATGACCGAGGGCCAGATCCCATACTTTCCGCCACCATTATATAAACCCAGCTCTGCCTCGGTAGGTGCTTTAACTGTAATTGGTTCCTTGGGAGCACCAGGGAATGTCACTGTATAAGTATCATTTCCATTATCCTTGATCATTTTTTGAATTGTGGCAGGGTTTGACGATGCCACTGAAGCAAGCGATGCCAGCAGGTAGCAATCTCCGATGGACCCCTGTTTTATGGCATCCGGTTTTATGCTCTCCAGCGGTTCTGAGGAAATATCATAAAGATCCATGCACGTGCCGGTGTTTTGGCTCCGGTGGGTCAGGGAAATGTTTTCTGAAATTGCTTTGACCAGCTGATCGTCAGGACACATGTTCCCACAGTGTGCCTGCAGATCTTTCAGTCTGATACCGCCTATTTCCGGTCCCCACTCTTCGTTGCTTGTTGCTTGAATGGTATCAATGTTCTTGAATATGTATTTAAGAACATTGCGGTCGCTAACTGAGAGGTTCTTGTCTGCTAGAGCTTTGGCTATTTCTCCCCTGGAGAGGAAGCCGTTGCCGTCAGTATCCACTCTCTTGAAGTTTTCCGGTTTCTCAGCCCAGGTTTTTGCAGCATCTGCCAGAGCATACTCTTTGACACGTTTTCTATAGTTGTTGCCGAATACTGCCAGGTCCGACTTTGAGATGCCTGACCACTCCGGACCCCATTCATCATTGCTGAGTTTTGCCAGTTCGTTAACATTGTGATAGAGGGCCGCGACCACCTGAGCCTCCTGTCCCTTGAACTGACCATCCTGGACAGAAGCAGCTAACTCAGACTTGCTCAGAAAGCCGTTGCCATCTTTATCAATACGAGCAAATAATTGTTCTGCAACCTTCTGGAAGTTCTCGATTTTTACCTCAAGTACGCTTGTTAGCCGTCTTTGTTCTGGCACCTTGGAGCTGCGAGCTTCGGTGTCAGTAACACTGGAATGTCCCTGCCACTCTAGTGTAATGGCAGGGAGCTGCAGCTTTTCGCCTCTGGTATCGTGCTTGGTCCATTTGTTCAGAGCATTGGCACGGTCCGATCTTGCGATATCAGCTTTACCATAGCTCCCTGTGGCAAACTGAAAATGCGGATCGTCAGCATGGGCTGTACCTTTGTCGACATTATTATCACCGGATAAATGATGCGTTTTGTCCGGTGTCTTGTTGGATTCCATTTATCAGTCCCCTTGAGTATGCCTGTCTCCCAGCACGTCGTATCTGCTTTGTGCCCAGAAGCTCGGCTTGCCAACCAGACAGCTAAAGCCATTCATCTTCGAAAAAACGTGTTTTCACAGAGTCTGCAAGTTCTTCTAAGGTACAGGTTGCTTGTCAACCGGCACCATAACTGGTGCCAACCCGTTACTGAACAAGCCGCTGCCGTCGTATAGCGGCTGAATGACCATTTTGCCGGATTTGTCAATGTAACCCCATTTGCCGTTAACCAATACAGAAGCCAGTCCTTGCGAAAATGGATCTGCGTCCTGGTATTGGGCTGCAATTACCAGCTTTCCTGATTGATTGAGATAGCCCCAGTCTCCCATCAGCCATGAGCGCATTCCCTGTCCGAGGCTTTGCCAGTGACCTGTTTGCACGGCTGCCAGCCCTTCTGAAAATTTGTGAACACGACTAAATTGAGGCTTCAAGATGAGCTTCCCTGATTTATTCATAAAGCTCCATTTGTTGGCACCGGCATAACTTTGCCATTGTCCCATGGCGACACCTGCCAACCCTTCAGAGAAAGGAATATGTTCTGAAAAGCCGGGTGCAAGCACCTTTGCTCCTGACTTGTCTATGTAAAACCATTGCCGTCCTGGCGCGCTAAAAGAATCTCTGTCATGCGAGAAAATTAAAGGGGCGCGTTCAAGGACAGCGGCTAAGCCGTCCGAGAAAGGACACGCAATTGCGAATGCCTGCTGAATCGACCGGTTGCCGCTGTGGTCGATGTAGCTCCACATGCGGTTGCTGAGCTGGATTGGAGCTAGACCATCCGAGAATGGATAAACATCTGTGAACTGTGGCTTTATAACGAAATCGCCTGATTTATTTATAAATCCCCATTTGTTTGCAATGTCGGCAGGTAATGATTCACGGTTGCTATCAATCGATGGCATCTCTACAGCTGCCAGTCCTTCTGAAAAGCTTGTGGCTTCTTCGAATTGAGGCTTGATTACCATAGCCCCTTTGCTATCGATAAAGCCCCATTTATCATTGACCTGGACAGCAGACAGATCTTCAGAAAATGAGAGCGCTTGATCAAACTGCCCATCGATTGCTATCTTCCCACTGGTGTCTATGAAGCTCCATTTGGGAGTGGGCGCAGGCGAGCTGCCTTCCGCCCAGGATGTCTGGGCACAAAATGGCAGCAGTAAAGCCAGCGATGACAAAATGGCACTGGCTACAATTTGCTTCCTCAATGTTCTAAATATATTCAAGGGTTGCTGGGGCATCATTAGTAATCCTCGGCAATGTAAGTGTTCGGCCAACCCAGGTCCGAAGCCTGGAGCGCAGGCATCCTGCCGGCTCTACCGGGAGAAGCTCCCGAGCATCTTTCCGATTGATTTTACAGGTGTTGGCTAAATACTCACTCGGCAGTCTGTCTGGAACATTTGATATAGTACAGCTTGGCTACTGTAATTTCAGGATCCTAAGGATTATGCTTCCTGGCAAAAGTGAAATTGAGATCCCGCGTGAAGAGCTTGACGTTACTTTTGCCCGCAGCAGCGGACCAGGTGGGCAAAATGTCAACAAGGTGAACAGTAAGGTGCTGATGCGCTGGTCTCCTGCCACGTCTGGGAGTCTGCCCGAGGCTGTGCGGACAAGATTTCTGTCCAAGTTTGCTAGCCGTCTGACAGCAACTGGTGATCTTGTTTTGACCAGTCAGAAGTATCGCGATCAGCATCGCAATATAGACGACTGCTTAAGCAAATTGGATCAGATGATTGCTGCTGTGGCATTGCCTCCTACGCCTCGCCGTCCGACAAAGCCGACTAGAGCCACATTGCGGCGTCGGGCTGAAGCAAAGAGTGCGCAATCAAACAAGAAGGAGCAGCGGCGGCAGCCTCAGATTGAAACTTGATCAAGTCATTGAGTCTTGAGTACTGTCAGGTGTGCGAACGCTCTGTTTGCCGCAGCCAGTCCTAATTATTGTGTGGGCTGTCATGCCAAATACCGTTAGCATAAGCCGTTGGGATACCTGTAGGGGCAGCTCGGGAGCCGCCCAGCGGCGCGTCACGACGTGCCCATACACCTTAAGTTAACAGTAGTAGCCGTCATGCTTGCAGCGTTGGAAGGAGGCGGAACAGCTGGCGTGATAGTATTGATGGTTTGGTAATAACTGGAATTCTAAGCCTTTACACACGGTGCTCATCAAGTGACTCGCGAAATCAATTTGTACGGGCAGACGCCTGCCGGCATGCCTGGCAGGGCTTCGAAAGGCGAGATCTGTGCCTGGGCCAGTTATGACATAGCAAATTCAACGTATGCAACTGTGGTGGCAACAGCGGTTTACAACGCTTATTTTGTCCAGCAGATTGCTGGGAAAGCTCCCGGGATAGGGCAGGGGATGGGTACTGTCCTGCTTACTGCAGTGATATGTATTGCCAGCCTGGCTGTTGTTGTGACAGCACCTATTCTTGGCACAATAGCCGACGCTACTGCATCAAAGAAAAAGATCCTAATTGTCTCCACAGTATGCTGCATTCTTCTTACTGCTATCCTCTCATTTATCGGACCTGGCCATTATCTGGCAGCTATGGTGGTTTTGACTCTGGCTTGCTTTGCTTTTGGTACTGGCGAGGATTTTATTGCGGCGTTTCTACCTGAGCTGTGCCCGGTGAAGTCGATGGGGCGTGTATCAGCATTCGGTTGGGCTGCTGGTTATCTGGGTGGACTTTTTTCGCTTGGATCCTGTCTTGGGTATGTTGCCTGGGCGCGTTCGCATGGGCAGGTGGAGACACAGTATGTGCCTGTTGTTATGTGCGCTTGCGCTGCCTTCTTTACTTTGTTTTCCATCCCAACTTTTGTCTGGCTCAAGGAGCGTGTTGTTCCGGATTTAACAATTAAACCAGGTGATTACATTCGGGTGGGATTTGCCAGGTTGAGTCGCACGCTGAGTCATGCTGGTCACTACCGCGATCTTTTCAACTTTCTGGTGGCTCTTCTGCTATACAGCTGCGGCACCACCACAGCTATTCATGTGGCTTCTGTCTATGCTCAACAGGTAATGCATTTCTCCACGCAAGAGTGTATTACGATGATTCTGGTCGTTGACGTGATGGCAATTATTGGAGCTGTTGTCTTTGGCTTTGTCCAGGACAACATTGGGGCAGTCAAGACTCTTGCGCTTACGCTTGCTATCTGGCTTGTAGCTATTACATTGGCAGCAGTGGCCGCTAATGCAGCTCAGCTGTGGATAGCTGGAAACCTGATTGGATTGGCGCTCGGTGCTACCGGCTCGGTTGGGCGGGCTCTTGTGAGTGAGTTCTCGCCGCCGGGGCGCTCTGGCGAGTTTTTGGGGCTGTGGGGAGTGGCTGTAAAGCTTGCCACTGCAATTGGTGCTGTCACATTTGGTGCTGTGACTTTCCTGAGTGGGAACAACTATCGTCTGGCTTTGTTGGTGAATTTAGTGTTCTTTCTGTCCGGCTGGTTGATGCTGACGCGTGTAAACGAAAAACGTGGCAGGCAGGCTGCCTTAACCGACATGAATGTGCCGCTTGAAGATTTGCCTGTCTAACTGAGGAGTAATTGAGCGACGATCATAGCAGCCGTTTCAGCTTCAGTTCAGTTCTTTCAACCGGCGCGAGAGAAGAGGTTTGCAAGACAATCAAATTTGCCAGCAGGATCAAACTTTTTGTAGCTTCCAGATGCCGCTGCTGAAGCGCCAGACCATTAGTAGACCCAATAAGAC
Source organism: uncultured bacterium (assembly GCA_903835185.1). GTDB lineage: Bacteria > Cyanobacteriota > Vampirovibrionia > Obscuribacterales > Obscuribacteraceae > CAILLX01. The sequence continues at coordinate 6,034 of CAILLX010000238.1, forward strand.
TGTAGAAGCTGAGATGGCTATCCAGGTGCCGGTAGGTCCCATGGCAAGCGGCACTGTCAAATACCAGGCCAGCGGTAAACGAATCAGGCAGAGGCAACAGATAGTTGCCAGCATTGGCCAGCGTGTGTATCCAGCACCCTGCATTGCTCCACCCATAATGATCCAGGCGGCACAAAGTGGTAAGCAGAGACCGACAATGCGTAAATATGAACTGGAATATGCAATTACTGTAGGATCGTTGCTCATGAGGCTGGCAATAGGTGCAGCAAAGAAGAAGAGAATAGCTGCAACCACGCAGTTTAAAGCAGCGCCAACTGCGCAAACATGCCATCCGGCACGTTCTGCTCGCTGCGGCTGTTTGGCGCCTAAGTTTTGTCCAACTATAGTGGCGACAGCCATCGAGAGGGCATAGATGGGAAAGCCGCCAATAATCTCGTCGACACGCAAGCCTACTGCCCAGGCGGCCTGGCAGGCTGTCGGGTTGGCTGTCAAGGCAAAGATAAGGTAGAGCATAAAGTTGCTGCCAATCCAGGACAGGTCCTGTATACAGGCTGGCAATCCTATCTTCATCAAACGGACAAACCATCCCAGAGAGATTCCCGAGGAGATGATCTGGCGAATGTCGACACAGGGGGCAAGCTCAGTGCGCAAAATAAGCAGGTAAGAAGCTGTGACACCCAGGAAGGCTGCAACCAGCCAGGAGATGCCCAAGCCAGCTATTCCGACATGGAATGGGTAGATGCACAGGATGAAGTCAAGCGCAATGACAAGCGCTGTCATGCCGGCCATAATAATCATCGGCACCCGGGCATCTCCCTTGGCACGAAAGATTGAGTTGAAGACCCAAAGAAGCGTGTAAGGCAGCTGAGACGACATGTCATATTTCATGTATTCCCAGCCCAAATTTTCAACAACCGTGCTGGCGCCAAGCACATGCATGATAGGACGAGCCAGGAGCATGCCAGCCCCGGCTGAAGCGCTGCCAAAGAGACAACCAAAGATGAGCGACTGGCGGGAAGCAGCAATGGTTTGCTTCAAATCGCGCTCGCCCCAATAACGGCTTATGAGAGCAGTTGTTCCTGCTGAAAGTGCTGTGGCAAGTAGCACCATGAAGAACCAGATTTGTGAGCCGATACCAAACGCTGCTTGCGTGTCTCGCCCCAGCCTTCCGGAGACCCAGAGGTCCACGCAACTGGCGATGGCAATTGTAGTCATATTCAGGAACAGCGGCCAGGACATGTGCCAGATTGCCGCCCAGAGAGAACCATTGACTATGACTTCATCGCGGCTGCTGCTGGCAGTCTCTCGACTTGTATCCAATTCTTGTTCAAGTGTTGAGGACATAAGATTTCACAGTACAGTGGCTATCTGCCGGCAGCTCTTGTATCTCTTGCCAGCTGCGTGCCCTGTAGAAGCAGTGCACTTAGACAACTATAGTTGTAAGGATACTGGATTTTACTGGGAAAACAAGAGGATGTGTCTCAGATTGTCTGGAAACAGGCTACCCGGTTGGCTTTTCGTCCTGGTAGTGTCTGTTGGCGAGCAAGAAGGTAAGATTTAAACTTAAGCACCTGTATTAAGCGCCTTCGCAAGAAACTTGATGTGCAAGGCGAGCCATCGATTATACAGACTGTTTATGGTGTCGGGTATACGCTGAAAGTCAAGGACCAGCTGCCAGGGCATTGACTGCCAGAAGGTAATTTGCAGGTCGGCAGCAGTGATCTATCCAAGTTTTCGCGGTTACTTGTATAAGCTTATATACTTAAATTTGATAAAAGTCATCCTTTCGCATTATGTGGGGCAATGGAGAGCAGGCTAGACTGAAGAAGGTGTGTTGGGGCACTGACTGGAGCTGGGACGATTCCTGTGGCTGAAAAGTCTCAGGCGGGCAGCACCGGAGAGTGAATTTGCTGTCTCAAACCGGCGAGATGACAAGAGTGATGGGTACACACAAAAGCAACTTACTATCAAAATGATAAGGGCAGGGGGGACTATGACCAGGTTCAAAGTCTTTGGCGGAACGCGCAAAGTTATCAGTATTTTGCTCGGGTTGACTTTTCTGCTCTACTGTCCGACGGCAATGGTAGTCGCCCAGGAGAGCACGCCAGCTCATCACCACCACCATACGGTCAATCTCGATCTGTCGTCGCAGGCTGCAACAGCCAGCGCCCGGCGCATCAACGCCGACCAGCAGGTCAACATCCAGGTTGGCAATACAGTGCAAACTGTTAGTGCAGGTACAAAGCTGACCCCAGCAGAGCTTGTTGCAGTCCGCCAGGTGATGTCCACAGGAGCCCAGTCTATTCAACTGGGCAGTTTAGGCAATGCTGTCGGAGGTAGCCTCAATATTGGTGCCCGCCTCAACCAGCACTTAGGCAGCCTGGTTATCCCACAGGGTGTGATTGTTGTAGACAATTTTGCCAAGACAACAGCTTTGAATCTGACCGGCAACCTGGTTAACAATGGCACTCTCTATGCTGTTTCAACAGGTGGTGCCTCAATAGCCTTAATAAATGCCGCCAACATCACTAATGGACAGGGAGCCCTGTTAACTACTGTTCTACCGCAAGCTGGACTGGCTGGTCTTGTCAATCCAGTTGCACATTTGGACCTGGTTCTCAATGCTCTCAACAATATTGTCAACTACGGGTTAATTAGCAGCTCCGGACATATAACTGCTACTGCCGGCGGTTCCATTATTAATGCCCTTCCCGCAGGGACAACTGGTGCCGCGCCCGTCATGCAAGCTCTTAACAACGTAAACCTGACAGCCAGCAATATTGTCAACGCTGGACTTATAACGTCGGCTACTGCCAATATCAATTTGGCATCTGTCAATAATAGTAGGCTGTTAGTCAATAATTTAAGCGGTCAGATGCAAGCTCTGGCAGGGGCAATTAATTTACGTAGTTCAAACTTTAGCGGCACTGCCCCGATATCGGTAACTGGTGGAGATTTCCTATCAAAGAGCCTGAATGTCTTTGGTGACCATGGCAATATCACTATTGAGGCTAACAAAGTCACCGGCATCATTAACACAACTGGCTGCAACATTGCAGTAAGCATAGACTCTGGCGATGCCTGGATTGGAAATATAACTGCCTACGGCGATCCGTTATTTACAGCCACGGGAAGTTATGCAATTAGCGGATCAGTAGGCGGAGCCGGACAGCCATTAACTGTTGTCGCCGGTCAAAACATTACCTGTTCTTCTTGCTCAATTGATACTTCCTCTGCAAGTAGCTCAGGCGGCAACATTTTGCTTGCCGCTGGTGCCGGATGGACCTGGAACGACCCCGGGCATACAACGCTCTCTTTTTCGCAAGCTTCTGGTACAGGAGGAAGTATCAATTTAACAGGAATATCTACATTTGACTCCAGTTCTCACTCCACCACAGCAAGTTACGCTGGCGGCAACGTAACGCTTGTAGCTTATGGCGGATCAATTAACGTACCTGTTGCTGTCACGACCAACGGCTCGCTTTCCGGGACAAACGGATCATTTACGGCAATTGCTAATGGCAACATTACTCTTGGAGCTGTCAATAGTGCCGGCACAACCGTCACAGGAAGCGGCGCGGCACCCCCTGCCAGCACTGGAGCCGGCGGAAACATCTCTATTTATACTGCCACACCAACAGGTCTTACGACCGTTGCCTCAACCGGATCTGTATTGTCCAGCACCCTTACCGCCAGTACAAATTATGCAAACGCCTCAGTTATAACTGGCACATTGACAGCCAGCAATGGCGGGAACATTACCATTCTGGCTGGCAACAACATCACAATTACCGGCGGTGTATCTTCATTGAACAATAGCCAGGCTGGCTACACCGCACCAGGCGGTGCCATCATCATGGCAGCAGGAATTGCCCCAGGATCAAGCGCCGGGGATATAACTATAACTGGCACCGGAAGCACATCCGGGGAAACAAACAATAATATGTGGCATACTCTTGGTTTGACCACACTTGCCCAAACTTCAGGTTTTCAGATTGGAACAGACATAATTCAACAACTTACCAATCAAGCTTCTGGTTCTGATCCGACAGCTGGCGCAAATGAAGAACTCAACTCCGGATCGACTGTGCCGGTTGAAATTGTTGTTCCAGCCGGCACGATTTTATATAAGCTCCGTCCTACTGGTTGGGGCAACCCCTCAATCTACACACCTTATTGGTTTACGTATGGCGATCTAACTTCACTTCTTGGTGGCGGCTCTGCCAATATTGGTAGTAACGCGGCTCTGCCACCTTCACAAGTCACTGGTATTACTTCTTATGATATTTGGGCGATTACAGCAACCACTCAGTCCACTGTATTTAAGAGCGGGATGGCCCCAGCTGTAATAACATCCAGCGGACAATACGAAGATGGTGGCGCCATACAGACATTAGTTCCAAATAGAAATTTGTGGGGACCTGCCATAAATGTTGGAACACTCGCCGCAGGAGCGCAAACCATACGTAGCAGCTCAGTATTTGCAACAGGCAACGTCAGTCTTGTGTCCAAAGGCAATATTAACGTAAGCAGTGGAAGCACTGCGTCTTCCATCTTTGGTGGCAACGTATTCACATGTGCTGGTTGTGTACCAACTGTAAACAATGGAGTTATTTCTATTTCTTCCAGTAACCCTTCTACAAATGGTGGCAAGATCTCCTTGTTTAACGGAGCGAGCGGCATGGTGGCTGCCTGGGGTGGAGACATTACACTGGTTGCCCGCAACGGCAGTTCAAACCCGGGAAATATTGCTGCCAGCACCACGGCACTCTTTACTTTCCCTACTTCCGGTCCTACTGGGACCTTTTACGGTCCACCGGTCACCGGGGGCGGCAACATACTAGTTCTGGCTGATGGGGCCAATCCTGCTCTCCCACCACTATTTTCCATAACTCTCGGGAACATTATTGCCAATGGAGGGACATCCGGCACCAGCAAATTTACTTTAGCTACGACCTCTCCATTAGGTGCGGCTTCCATTAACATCCTGAACGGCTCTATCACCAATGGGCTCACAATGGATACATCTTTTGCTTCCTTAAGAGCTGCATCCGCCCAGACAGGTGCTATTACCAGCATTGGTGGACCCATTGTAATTGTCGCCGGGCAAGATTTTAGTTCTAATAGTGGCGACCTTACCTCATACGACACTGGCAGCATCACAGTTGTAGCCGGAAGAGACCTGTCTACCGGCGGCGACTATGTATACACCAGCAATTCTACTGGCTATGCTGGTTCCGGCGGATTCATCACCCTTGCCGCAGGAGTACTTGATTCAACTGGTGATCTAACTGTAACCACTGGCACCGGACCCAACAATTTGCTAAGCACTGCCAATAGTAACTTCAATAATGTCTGGCACACCTTAGGTCTTACTACCTCAGCTCAAAGCCTGCTCGTTGGGCAGGACTTACTTGCCGCCCTGACAGCTGCTGGCAATCCAAATCCAGCTGCAGCTGCCAAAGAGCAGTTAAATTCAGGAGAAGCGGTGCCCAATGAAATAACAGTTCCACTTGGGACCACTTTATATAAGTTAAGTCCAACTGGCACTACAGCTTCTGCTTTTACTCCTTACTGGTTCACTTTGGACCAGGTGAATAATCTCCTTGCTCATCCTTCTGAAATAGCCAACATTGCAGCACTACCGCCCAGTCAGCGCTCCACTTCATATGACATTTTCAGCATTACAGCTACAGCTACAGCTACAGCTACAGGTCCCAATCAAACCTTACCCACAGTATTTCAAGCTGCAATGGCTCCTGCGGTAATTACTTCTACAGGTGAGTTTGAAGATGCCGGAGCTGTGCAAACACTCGTACCAAACCGTTCTTTGTGGAGTCCAGCAACTTTTGTCGGCACATTTAACGCCGGGGCTCAAGTAGTACGCAAAAGCTCCGTATTTGCTACAGGTTACGTAAATCTTGTGGCAGGAGGCAATATTTCTGTAAACAGCGCTGCTGCGTCCAGTTCTTTCCTGGGCTCCTCAATTTTTGGCGGCAGCGTACTTACGTGCGCTGGTTGCTCATCAAACATAAACGGAGGCTCGCTCAACGTTACCTCCAGTGCGACGCCTGGCGGCGGAAGTATCAATTTATTCACTACAGGCGCACCAGGGACTGTTGCTGCCTGGGGTGGCAATGTCACTATGGTGTCTCGCGGTGATACCGTGCACACAGCCGGAATTGGCACAGTCGTAACTACCAGCCCAGTTTATACTTTCCCTTCATTTGGACCCACAACCTCTACTTACGGACCGCCGCTTACCGGAACAGGCAATATCCTTGTCCTTTCCGACGGTGCCTTAGCGTTACCCTCTGCAGCCACTATCTCTCTGGGTGCACTTAGTGCAAGCGGGGGCGGTGCCGCAGGTATAGGCAATATCACTCTTGTTACAGGATCACCGCTGGGAAGCACTGCCATTAATTTAAGTACCGGGCTGACAACAAATGCATTCGCAGCTGACCTTTCTTCCGCTCTGCCATTTCATTCAATTTCCACTTCAGCGGTCACAAGTTTTGGCGGAGCAATTCTTGTCTGCTCTGGATATAACTACAACTCTAATGATTTTGACCTTACCTCTTCTAATAGCGGCAGCATCACAGTACTGGCACATGATGATATTTCTGTTGGCGGTGTTTATGTATTCAATAATAGTAGCAATTTAACAACAGCAACTGGCAGCGGTGGCTTTATCACTCTTGTAGCGGGAGTCAATCCCGATCCTGGACTTGGTAACCTGACTATAACTGCAGGGTCTGGCGGCATACCTGTGGGCAGCAGCAATGCTACCTGGCACACTCTTGGTTTAACAATATCTGCAAACACAACAGGATTTACAGTTGGGAATGATTTAATCAGTCAAATCATGGCTGGTAGTGCCACCATCACATACAGTCAAGCTTTGCAGTGGGCCAATGGTTTTTTAAACAGCAGTAGCACCATACCTGCAGAGGTTATTGTTACACCTGGAACTACTTTATATAAGTTGGTTCCAACAAATGGAGGGACAACGCCGCCTCGCAGTAGTGGTTATTGGATAACACAAGATGTGTTGAACGGATTATTGCAATTTCCAGCTTTGATTCCATATGCCCTTGGACTGCCGCCTTCAACACAGGTAACTAAATATGACATTTGGAAAATAACAGCTACGGGTACTCCAACCGTTTTTACCAGTGTTATTGCACCAGCAGTAAGCACATCTACTGGAATTATGCAAACAAACTTTGACGGTTCGACGGTACAGACTTACGTACCAAATGGTACGCTCTGGAGTCCAGCTTCCCCTTACGGAACAGTGAGTTTCACCAACACTTTTGCATTTCCTAGCACTGTTTTTGCCACAGGCAATGTCAACCTTGTAGCTAGTGGCAACATAAATGTTAGCGGCACCTTCGTATTTGGCAACAATGTATTGATGTCAGCAGGCTGCCAGCCAACCGTAAACAATGGCATAGTAACTCTGCCTACCATCGGCGTGCATGGTGGCGGCAGCATTAATAATAACCCAGGCAGTGGTGTGTCTATTGGCGCTTGGGGCGGTAATATGAGCCTGATTGCACGAGGCGGTAACAACCCCACGACAGCCGGCACAGTAACTGCCTATGACATCAGTACTTATCCCTCCTATGGAGCATCTGTGTACCCGTATGGACCCACAAGCGGGACAGGAAGCATTCTTGTGCTTGCTGATGGCACTCCAGCGACTGATTTAAGTATCGCACTAGAGGCAATAACTGCCACCAGTGTGGGTGCATCTAATGCGGGGTCGATATACTTATATACTTCAGCCCCAGCCCAACCAGGCACTGGTTACTACGCCCAGATTAACCTCAATACTGGTGCGCCAACAAACCTGTTTCAACCAAGTGTGTCATCGCTAGTTGGAGCCTCAATTAACACTAATGACATTATCAATCTTGGCGGCAGCATAAATGTTTGGGCTGGTAATAACTATATTTTTGATAGCTCCTTTATTTATTCAAGCAGTGGAACAGTACGAATTACAACCGGAACGGCACCACCAAACACTGGCGTTTTTACTTTCTGGCACCCACTAAACATAATAAGCGGCGGGGATATAGATATTATTGGACCTGTCGTTTTCACTCCCATGCCAACTGGCTGCGAAGATTGCAGCAGCGTTGTAATGGTTGCCGGTGCAAATAATGTAATTCAGGTAGGATATGAGTTATTTGAGATTTTTGGCAATACACCAGGTGCTACAGGTGGCAACATCAATATAACAAGTAGTTCTGCTCAAGCCACAATCAATACCTCCCCAACCGCCACAGATACTAGCGGTGGCAATGTCACCCTTGTAGCTCTGCCGGGCACGGCTTCACGCTCAGGAACCGTCACTGTACATAATGAAGGGACAGGTTATTCCATTCTCACGGCAGGACAACAAACCAGCGCAACTCAGGTGCAAAATGGCGACATTACAATAGTTGCAGGAGGGACTGGCTATACTTCTTATAACGGTTACTCTATCGCCATTGATTCTCTAAGTACAGGCTCTAGCACCACAGGTGGCAACGGTGGTGGTGGCGCTGTTACCTTGGAAACTGTAAATCCTAATCTTTCTACAATCCTTAACGTACCGCCCACAGTACTCATTGCAGACAATACTGTCATCGGCTCATTTATTGGCGGAATACCGGTGCAGGGTGCTATTTCAGCAGGAAACATTTCAACAGCCGGCGCTCCCGTTCTAATTTTTGCTGGAAGCAACACATACAGCACAGGGCAATACTCCATTCTGGCAGGAGACATCACAACGTCTCCTGCAGCAACTTCTGGAGTCGCTGGAGGAAATGTATCTGTAATTACAGGCATTGCCGGCTATGCCGCCGGTGCAAACAATAGCTACAATGCTGGAATTGGCTCAATTACAACTACTGGATCAACATTATCACCTGGCGGGACCGTCTTATTATCATCACTGGATTCAATAACAGTAAATGGTGTTACTACTGGAGGAGGAGGCTTCAATGGCGGTCAAGTTATGATGATTGCTGGCGATTCAGCAACTGGACAGCACACTGCCGGCAATATTTTCGTTCAAACAGCGATAGACACCCATAGCACCACTTCTGGTGGAGCCAGCGTCATAATAATAAGCACCGGCAGCAGCGGAGAAATACAGACTGCAACAAATACTGGCTTCAATATTGATACACATGGGTCCTCCGGAGGCGCAGGTGGCTCAATTGCAATTTCTTCTTCAGCAGGCACAATTTTACTTAATGATGTGAATACACAGGCAACCGGTACTGGCGCCTTTGGTAATCATGGCGGAGATGTTCTGCTTACCACAGGACTTACTGGCTCAAACGTGATCCAGACCCACTCAATAGATACATCTACTGCAAATGCATTATATGATGCAGGACAAATCTGGGTTTCGTTAACTCCTACTAGTTCCACAAATATCATTCCTGCAAATACGGTGCAGAATCAATTTGCTACACGTGAGGCTTACCCTGTAGTAATAAGCGATACTGCTCCGTTTGCCATAGACGGCGGAACGTACGAAGTTGAGTTCATGCCTAGTAACATCTCGGCGAACCAAACAGGCGATATCCAGTTTTTTAGCCCAGGCGGCTTCCTTTCAATAGCCGACACTCAAAATGCTGTTAATTTACAGGTTTCACTGGTTAATACTTCATCTATTGTTCCAGATACAAAGCTAATTGTTCCAATAATTTCCAGATCTGTATTTGCAATCACAGGAAACTGGCATGGTAGTTCAACAATCCAGATTCCTGCATCATCGGACGCCGGCAACCCAGCACTTGCTTTTTTCAGCGGTCAAGGCATAACACTCGGAGGCTCTTTAGCTCAGGGGCGCGACCCCATTGGCTTCGGTGCTATTTCAGAAGGAGCTATTTTCTCAATTAGTGCCATAGGTAGCAGTGCCGGGAATGTCGCTATAAACACTTTCACACATGACGTTAACGACAATGATTCCATAGGCAACGTTATTGTTTGTGCAGGTTCGACAGCAAGCCCCGGTTTTACTTTTAGCGGCATACAATGGGGTGGTCCCGGTGTTGTTAACATCCAAATGGCAGGCACGCAAGTATCCTCACAGAGCTACAGCGTGGCAACTGACTTCGGAACGATAAGTGTTGAATCAAGCTCCAACATTTACGCACCAACGTACATAACATTGAGGGGAGCACAAATCACGGCAGGCGATATAGCAACACATATTACATTGACAACAAGTAATTTAGCCCTCATATCTACCGGCGGGCAAATTGGGATCAACTCAGATGCACCAGTTTTCACAAATGCCCCATATATATCAGTTCAGGCAGCTGGAGTTGTTGGTCATATAGCTGATGTTTTCGTTAAGGATACCCAGTCAGCCAACCGGACAGTGGTTGTGACAGGCTCAACCAGCGATGGTTCTTTCAATTTCTACGAGTCTGCATTACATGCAACAGTTGTGCTCGGCACCCCTGGAGGATCTCAGGACATATCAGCCGCAACTGGAATCACTGTTCAGGAATATTCAATATCTCGAGGGGCAATCGACTTTCTTGATATTGAGGGCAATGTTACTGCCACCGGTAGCACCATCACAATTGCACTAATGTCCGCCCCCTCGAATGATATTGGACAGAGCAAGTTTTCCTTTAACACAGGTACACTTTCAGGGCTAAGCGCTAATTCAATCACCCTCACTGTCGCAAACGGCAGCATAGGCAATATAGCTGTTCCGCTAAACATTAACGCCAGCAATTTGAACGTAACACCAGGCCCAGGCGCCACATATGTGTCTATAACGAATGCTGGCACCGCTGCCCTTCCCCACCTGCCAACGCAGGTAAGGAATCTTTTTTATTCCAACACAGGATCAATTTCGCTTCAATCAGATATCACTGTTGACGGAGGAAGAATTTCTCTTACAACAACTGGCGCAATTTCTGACGCAGGAGGCTACATTTTGGCAGCGCCAGGGGGCGTTATACTGCAGACCACGAATGGCGACATTGGGGACTATGCATCCAGTCACCCAGTGCTAATAAGCTCACCATCGATCACAGCTAATGCCAGAGGTGCTGGCACAAATGTTTTCATCCAGAATGACCAGACAACAGACATTGGCAGGGCTTCTCAAGCAAATGGTGGCAACTTCCGACTCCATACTACTGCCGGCGATATTACCGACAATGCAGGCAACGTTATTACAGCCGACTTAATTGAACTTGTTGCTGAAGCTGGCAGCATAGGCTCAGTAGGAAGTCTATCTGGCGCCCGCATCCCAGCTGCACCAATAATCACAGCAGCAAGCGAAGTTGAAACTCAGGGATGGACAACTGGCACTTTGACTTCAGATATATATATTTTAAATAATTTCCCAGCCGCCGTCACGCCGCGCACTTTAACAATCTCTGATACCACTGCTGCCGCAAATCTCCGCAATTACTGGTTTTCCAACACAGGCGGAATAACATTAGGCAGCCCGATCAGCTCCAGCGCCACCGGCGGCACAATCACCATCTCAACTACAGGAACAACATCTGGCGACATAACCAACGACTCAGTTGGCAATCTCCTAACTGCTCTCGGTTCGGTCACCCTCACAACTTCCAATGGCAGCATAGGCAGCAGCGATACTAGCAACAACATATATATCAACTCACCTCAACTCACTGCTTCCGCCGGTGGCAACAACAGCAATGTATACATTTGGAGCGAAACTGATGTAGATATTGTGGGAACATCTCAAGCTGGCGATACGTTAGCAGGACATGTCAGGGGCATATTCTCTTTGAATTTATTCCCTGGTGGCGATATTACTGACACAAACCTTCTTCTTGTTTCGGCTAACGAAATAGATTTGACGACCACTAATGGCAGTATAAAAGCAGGCGTACTTGGGCATTATGCCGTTAATGTGCCTTTCCCCGTCAATGCTCCAACCATTGCTTGCAATACGTCAGCAGCTCCAACAAATGATGTGTATGTAGCCGATTCACAGTCAGTTGATATTTCACCAACCTCGTCATCGGCCGCAGGTGGTGATTTCTATTTGGCTGTCGCCAACGGAAGCATAACCAATACTGGACTGAACGTAGTCCCTGCTGGCAACAGCAATACATTTGTTTTGTGGGCTCCTTCCGGAAGCATTGGTAGCGCAGGAGTCCCTTTTGGCATATCAGCCCCGTACCTGATTGCCTATGCCTTAAACAATGTGTACATCACTGATCGCGAAAGCGTTTCACTACAACCAGCATCAGGCTTCCCAATACAGGCAGCCTCTGGGGCCAAAGGAACGTTCCTCCTTTATACCTCTCCGATCACTTCTACCCCTGCTGACATTAACATAGGCAGCAATCTGTCTGTAAGTGGTGCCACATGGATCTTGATTGCCAATCGCAATATTAGCAATACTGGCAATTATGGCATTAACACTTCGTCTTCAACTGGTAATGGCGGTAATATACTCCTTATAGCCGGGGCAAACGAACTGTACCGAGCCCCCTGGCGCTCAATGTTCAGTCTGGGTCAAAACAGCAGCTCCTATAGCAGTGGTGGCATCATCACCCTGAGCAGGGCTACTTCAGGCAACTTGCTGGACAGCAGCTCTACAGCAACTAATGGCAGCGGCGGCACTATCACACTGGTTGCGCTTTCCCAACTTGGAACCCCCACCACTGGTGGCACTATACTCCTTAACAGTAGTGGTGGAGACACTATGCGATCTATGGGAAAAGGCACCGGCGTAAATGGTGAGATAAACGTTGTAGCTGGTGGCACCCCCGGTGCCTACTCAATGTCCTTTATCGGAAACATTGTCTCAGGTTCCAGCACCAGTGGCGGCAGCGGAGGCGGCGGCGCAATTACCCTGGAAACTTCAGACGTTAATGCGCTGCTGCAAACGAAATCAATCTTTATCAGCAGCACAGGCACTGTCGGCTCGTTCCTGGGCGGCACTCCAGTTGATGGAGCTGTTAATGTTACAGGCTATATTTCCACTCCCGGCGCCAATGTAACTATTATGACTGGCGGCAATTTATCTGATCCATCCGCCAACGCTATATCTGTAAACGATATAACCACAACACCATTACAAGGAGCCGGAGGCGACGTAAACATCATAAGCGGCACTGCAGGATTCAACGCCAGTGCTGGATACAACATAAGTACCGGCTCTCTTACAACAAGTGGAGCATCAGGAGCCGTTGGCGGTTCTGTCCTAGTCTCAGCGCTTGAGTCAATAACAGCTAACGCAGTCACTACCGCCGGAGGACAGGTACTAATGATTACCGGCTACTCCGGTGTGACACCTTCTTTCGCCGATATTACCGTCGGAGCCGGCATCAATACCAGCTCCTCGGTAGGCAGCGGCGGAAATGTAATATTGGTATCAACAAGCAACGGTCGTATTCAAAGGGCGCCATCCGTTGGTTTCGATATTAATACCAGCACTACCTCGGATGCATTTACCAGCCATGGTGGTTCGGTTGTGGTTTCTTCAGCCAATAATACGATCTATTTATATGATGTTGACACTCAATCTTACTCTCCAACAGGCGGCGATGGTGGCGACGTTTTCCTCACAAGCGCAGGTAGCTTGTCACCCAATATCAGCACTCATTCAATTAATACTTCTACAACCAATGTATCTGCAAATGCTGGACAAATATGGGCAGTTACACCATCTGCTGGCGACATCGCACTGGGCACTACAACACAAAATCGTTTTCACACACCAGAGGCAATTCCTGTAATAGAAGGAATCCTCCCAGGACCAATTGATGGTAGCTCTGTTGCCAACCAAATAATTTTCACACCAAGTTATTTGCTGGGTACAACCCCGCAAAGTGGTGGAATCACAGGTTTTAGTCCTGGTGGTTTTACAGGAATCAGCGATACGTCTGGAACAGTGGATATTCAAGTAAGACTCGTTAACACAACACCTGGTGTTACGGTACAAGACAACGGCTTGATAGTGCCGATAATTTCTACTCTGGCTTTCACGTTATTAGGTCAGCATGGTAGATCGGACACAATTGAGGTTGCCGAGCCCGCAACCGGGCAAACAAGCGCTGGTCTTCCTAGCCTTGCTTTCTTTGGCGACCAAGGAATTACAATTGGCGACTCCCAAGCCGGTCACAATCCTGCGGTCTTGACTACCGGCGAACAGGGGCTTTTTCAAATTGCCGCAATTGGTAGCAGCAATGGCCCGGCTCAGATAGAGATTACTCATGGAGACTATAATGAGACTCTTACTGTTGGCCCGACCATTGTGAATGCAGCCCAAGCCGCACTAGGTTTTGCACTGATGGCTGACCTGCCCGGAACAATGACGGTAAATGTCATCGGAAGCCAAGCTTCTTCGCAGATATACACATTGATGAACACCTGCGGCAGCATTGGTATTTATGCAAACATCACCGCACCCAAATTCATCAATATTGACTCTGACTTTGACAACTTCTATGGCGCCGCAGGGAAATATCTTTCCTCCAATACTGTGTCCCTTAATTCATATGGCAATATAGGAACCCCAGCTCAACCGCTTATGCTTGATGCTGGAAATCTATCAAACGTTTATGACGGTATACAGTTTTCGAATTTGTATGTTGTCGACATTCATGGCTTAAATATTGCAGCAAGCTTCAACACCACCAATGAGTTCTTCGTTAGAACGCTTAGCGGAGACATAACTGTCTCATTCAGCCTTAATCCCACATGGACTGGTCAAGAAATAGACCTGTTGTCTGCAGGCGGCATTACGGTTAGTTCTTCTATACAACCAGCACTACTTTCACCATTCGGTATTTCTGCAAATCGAATCAACCTTGCTGCTGTTGGCACCATAAGTATTAATCCATACAGCAGCCCAGCTCCGTCACCATTACCAATAGCAACCATTGCATGTAATGACATTCTTTTCCTGAATCCAATAGCCAATGGCAATCTAACGGTAGTGAATAATGGCACAGTTACAGCCAGCTATACCAGCGGGCTTACTGGTATCGTTGCATTTAGCGGTGGTATCACCAGTAACGTGTCACTGTCTGGTGCCGGTTCGATATCTGCCGAACAGTATGTAACCTTTGGCGATTTTGATCTCAACACACTGGCAGTCTCTAATCCAATCGTATTGCCCCTGCGCAATTCATTCACCTATGCCAAAATTAACGTCTCGCAAGGACTTATGAGCACCCCCGTAATTTATGTCTCTCGTTCCGGTTCAGTGCCAACACCGCCTGCCCCAACGACTCAGACTCTAGCAACAACAACGGCTTCTATTGAATTTCCAGTGCTTGTCTTACCTGGTTATCCGCCTAATCTGCCATCACCAGTTGTCGTGGCGACAGATCTTACTCACACGGTCACGCCACCATCAGCAATGCTCTATGGTTTAGTTCGCGAGTTGCCCACCTATGGCATAGCATCTGCCAAAACCGGCATAGCCGTGTGCCTGGCTGACGAATTTGACGCCAATGTGATCACAGCTCTAACTAAATACGGGGTTATGCCTGGCAACAAAATGGCGAGAGGTAACAACGTTTCCTTGA
The DNA here is from genome assembly GCA_903835185.1 of uncultured bacterium. Lineage (GTDB taxonomy): Bacteria > Cyanobacteriota > Vampirovibrionia > Obscuribacterales > Obscuribacteraceae > CAILLX01. The sequence continues at coordinate 21,579 of CAILLX010000238.1, forward strand.
AAACAGGCAAAGTGCTTTTTGCACCCTCCAAACCAATTGTGGTGCATACACCAGCAGCCGATCTGCTCATTGCCGGGGGATCAATGGTGTTTGCATCCATGCAAGGCCCACGCCTGGTCGTTTATAACCTGCATGACGATCATGCTGGAGCCGTTCAACTGGTAGTCGGTAACCATCGGACAAATTTAAGTATGAGCAGAATGGCAGCAATAATAGATAGAGACACCACTGGCTTTGAAGGTGCAGCACCAGATGAGCTAGTCGCTTATCGCGATGCTGTTTCTCGCAAGATAGATAATGGGACGACTCTATATTTAGCTGAGTTTTCTATGGTATCCGCGCTTGCCAACCTCCCCATTATGCACTCGCTCGTTTCCCAGCAGATACCACAACGTGACCGCATTATGAGTCAGTTGTACAAGAATGCTGCCATCACCACTGTATTGGCGACAGCATCCCATCCCTTTATCGGACGTTCAGGGGCATTCCCACCAAGATAAGCTGGTTTCATTAAATTCACGCCGACGAGACGACATGCCACGGGCTTGATTCTTCTGACGCATTCTTCTTCCAACCTGCAACTGTCAGATACCGGGCAGGCACTCAGGCGCAGCACATTGTCAGCAGCCATATCAGCCTGATCAAATTGAAATAGCTCCTGGCGACCGAGCCGCACCACAGTGGAACAGAACTATCTGACCGAAAACCTGCTCTGCAGAGAAGTCAGCCTTGAACAGTCGAAATTGCTCGGCAGCCTAAACATCACCCATTTGTAGTATATAAATTAATGATTATTGTTCTAAACTAGTAATTGAAGGGTTGGTTTATTGGTGAGGTTATTGGGTTTCTTTACTGGAAGAAACTAGGGAATTAATAGTTCTAGCTGTAATGTCACATATTGCTTCTGGCGATTGAAAGCCAGGCAATGGATGCTTGGTTTCAGGTGCAGTCGGGCGATGGCAAGAGGGGTACTATGAGCGGCTTCAGGTTCTGTGGAAACATTACTCTGCGTAAGGCTATCGGATTTTTGCTCTGTTTTACTTTCCTGGTAAGCAGTCAAGCAACAGCTGCCCTGGCACAAGAAGCGACCCATCTGGGCACAACACACAAAGTTAACCTGGATATGTCTTCCCAGGCGGCGACAGCAACCGCAAGACATCTCTCGCCAACTCAGCAGGTGAATATCCAGGTTGGGGACACCATTCAAGCGGTAACAGCAGGCAGCAAGCTCACTCCTGCCGAGCTTGTGGCAGTTCACCAGATCCTGCGGTCCGGCACTCAGTCAATTCAGATTGGAGCACAAGGCGCGGCAACAGGAGGCACATTTACTATAGGCGGTCGCCTCAGCCAGCATATAAATAGCCTGGTAATACCGCAGGGTGTAACTGTAATTGATAATGTTGCCAGGGCAACAACACTGAATATGACAGGCAATCTGGTCAACAATGGTACCTTCTATGTTGTTTCCACGAGCGCAGGTGCTGCTTCAACTGCTGTTATCAACGCTGCCAACATTATTAACGGCTATGCAGCCCTTTTGACAACCGTTCTGCCAGGCAGCGGGATAGCTGGCATTGCTAATCCGGCAACGCACGTGAACCTGGTTCTAAATGCAGTCAACAATATCCTCAACTACGGAGTCATAAGTAGCTCCGGCAGCCTTACTGCAACTGCCGGAGGCTCCATCATTAATGCCCTGCCTTCAGGGGTAGCTGGTAGTGCACCAATCATGCGAGCTCTGAACAACGTCAACCTGACATCAAGCAACATTATTAACGCCGGGCTTATCGCTTCCACCACGGCCAATATTAATCTGGCAGCAGTAAACAGTTCGCAGTTGCTACTGAAAAATACAGCAGGGGCGCTTCAAGCATTGTCAGGAGTGATTAATGTGCACACTCCCGATTACACCGGTACAAGTCCTATATCGATAACTGGTGGTGACCTTCTCTCTAAAGAGCTGAATATCTTTGGTGACCACGGTAATGTCACAGTCGATGTCGGCAGCGTCAGCGGAGCTATGAATATTACTGGCTGTGGTTTGCGGGTGAACGTTGAGTCAGGTGATGAGCGGATTGGGAGACTAGTTGCTTATGGGGACCCTTTAATTACTGACGGAGGAGCTGGAGTTGTTTATATAGAATCCTCCATCACCACAAACGGTGCCCCGCTAAGCATTATTTCCAGAGGGGATATTGCTGCTATGGCGGCTGATTGCAGTATTGACACTTCATCGACAACAGGCGCTGGCGGCAACATTTTGCTGGCAGCTGGTGCCAACTGGCAAATGAACAATGGGGTCTTGACTTTTAATGGTGCTTCAGCAACTGGTGGGGGCATCATATTAGACTTCAGCAATAGTCATGGTGCCACTTATCCGATAGCAGCACTGGATTCACGTGGTGGTAAAGGAGCACTGTCATCGAATTTAAGCGGCGGCAACATTACACTGGTTGCTTACCTGGGTAGTGGCGGACCAACCAGCGATCTGCCAGGGACCATACTTCTGCCCTCGGATATAACGGTTAAGACTGGCGGTACAGGTACAGGCAGCAGTGGTAATTTTCTTGTTATTGCCGGCGGGGCAGGAGAGTTGGCCCATAGCGTTTCACTTTCTCTTGGCTCAGTCGATACGACTTCGGTTAATGCAGCTGGACTGAGCACCGGTTCTGGTGGGAATATCCTGCTTTATACGGCAGCTCCCACCGGCAGTGTGAGCATCAATGCTGCCACCGGGGCGATAATATCAAGCACTTTGGCTCCAAGCACGACTTATATGAATGCCGCAGTGCAAACAGGCAACTTGACGACTGCCAATGGTGGCAACATAACCATATTGGCTGGTGACAACATAACAACCGGAGGACTGTCTGTCTTTAATGCTAATCAGACTGCCTACTCCGGACCGGGAAGCTCCATTACTCTTGCCGCCGGCATTACTGTGCCTGGCGGTGAGATTACAGTATCAGGAATAGGGAGCACCCCGGGCACGACTAACAATGCTGTCTGGCACACTCTAGGTCTGACGACATCTGCCCAGAGCTTTCAAGTGGGACTGGATCTAATTCAGCAGCTTACCAATCAAGCTTCAGGCTCAGATCCGGTAGCCAGTGCTAATGAAGAGCTCAACTCGGGCTCAACGATACCTGTAGAACAGCTGGTTCCAGCCGGCACGACTTTATATAAGCTCAGACCAACCGGGTGGGGCTCCCCTTCGCCTTATACGCCTTATTGGTTTACTTACAGTGACTTGCAGAGCTTGTTGAGCGATCCCGGACAGCTTAATCAGATTGCCAATAAAGCTGGTTTGCCTCCCAATCAGGTTACAGGCATAACCTCATATGACATTTTTGGCTCTATTGAAATTTAGGTGGGTGAACTTTGTATATACGGGTTGATTTTTGAGAAATCCAGCTTGCCGAGTCGAAGAAAGATCACTACTCGAATGGTAGAGAAGCGGACATAACCGCGCGCACTTCGTTTGGCAGCC
>CAILLX010000239.1 GCA_903835185.1 uncultured bacterium
AACCCCACCAGTTGATGCTTGCAAGCAAAAAAAGGCCAAAAAGTGCAAAAAGCGACCAGAAGAGGTCGCTTTTTGCACTTGCTAAGATGGGGGTGGTCAGGGCATGTCACAAAAGATCAACGACGCCCTGGACATCCCCCTGATAGTCAGTGCTTGAGTACTATGCACTTCGACTGATTAGTAAACTAGGATTGGCGGTGTAGAATATGGGCATGTTTTTACAGAGAAAGCAGATAAATGCATTCGGACGGCTTGCCAAGCTCGTGGACAGTGGTGACACGCAATTGTTGGCTTGCTGCAATGAGCTTGAGGGTGCCACAGCTGTACATGAGTTTCCATACATTTACGCTGCTGTTTTGCTCGCTAATCGTCGCCGGTTGCTGGAGGCGATTAGTTTTCTCGAGAGATGTGAGTCCAACACATTTGCATCTAAGCTCTGCCAGTATTTAAAAGAGTGCGGCGTTTTTGCACCGCGGGCTGTTACTTTTGCTGACAGCCGTCCGTATGACATTTATACTCGCACCGGATTGTACAAGGAGTATCTGGCTGGAGCGAAGGCAGCAATCATGGCTTTTGTCGACAAGAATCCACAACCGGTCAGCTCCAGCCGTTTCAGCATTTTAGACATTGGTACCGGCAATGGTGTCTTTATTACTGAAATCATTAACTGTATTGCTGCCAAGAATGGAGCTTGCCGTTGCAAGCTTATCGTTCTCGATCAGTCTCAAGCAATGCACGCTGCTGCAGAAGAGTACATAAAGTTGCATGCAAAACTGGATGTGGAGACTGTTCATATTTACTCCAAGATTCAGGATATTGCACCCGAGCTGCTCCCAGCTCTGCTAGGTGAAGAGCCTATCTGGTTTATCAATGCAGGTCTTTCTGTTCACCACATGCCGGATACGGTTAAGATAAATATGTTGAAAAACCTGTCTGTTGTTGCAGAACATTTCCTATTGACCGATATGAGCGGCAATCACGACCTGCCGGAGAAAGACTCTCCAGAGCTTGTCTATTCTATTGTCTGCACATATGACAGGTATTTCAAAGCTGTCGTTGGTGCCGATCTGACAGAGGCTGATAAGCAGCTGTGCATTTACGACTTCTGGCTGGCAGAGGCTCTCACTATGCTGTCGTGCGAGCGTCCGCAGCGTATCGATTATCATGCCACAATCAAGCAGTGGGGAGAGTATGCAGGGAAGGCAGGCTATGAGGTGGTCAATTTAATACCGACCACTTATTGCGGAGACGACCCGCTTAATTTCACCATGCATCTGCGTGTGAAAGAGTAGCGGCAGGCAAGGTTTCTTGCTTGCGCCATTGCCACTCACACGATGCACCGTTTGCCTTTTGGGAATCTTTTCTTTAGGCTGCGCGAGCGGCGCTAGTGACTTAGCGAGCCTTTAATGATGTGGTTAATCCCAATGATGCGGTTTATTAGTAATGACCAGGGTAGCCCGGAATATCAGTTGGCTTAAGGTAAAACACTGGTCTGTCGTTTTGTTTTAGGGCGCTGAAATAATCTGCCTGATCTTGTATCAGCTTTAGATAATCTGGCATGGTGATTTTATATTCTCATTCTTTATTTTGCATAGGAGCATAACATCACCAGAGATAGTCTCAACTGCCAACAAAGAATTTCTATTCTGACAGTTTACTGTTGCAGGTGATTTTGGTTCCGAAGCTAACAAGCAGACGGCGCTTGCCGAGTGCTGGCTGTTTGTTTGTTGCATATAGAGATGGGAAATCATACGAAAGGGGTGAAGTATATGAGTAAGTTCAAAGAGGACAAGCCAACATTCAAAAAGGCAAAGAAGGTCATGGCACGGATCGTCGAGGAGCGGTGGCTGATTGCTGATGACATGGTGGGTGTAGGTACCATAGGGCAGGATGATAGGATGACAGTGCAGGTCTTCGTGCAGGGACAGCCTGGTTGCGAACTGCCAGACATTCTCAATGGACTCCGCATCGGCACCTGCCAGTTGTCCAACTTCCAGCAGCCACGGCCGCTGCAGCCCGCGGAGTTCAAGAAGCTCAAGAACCTAGTGCTGCGCTTCATCGACGGACAGTGGCAGTTTCCGGAAGACTTCTGTGGCGTTGGTATCGGTTGCGCCGGCGGGAACCCCTGCCTGATGGTATTTGTCCGTGCTGGCTCCAAGAGCAGGTACTCCAGAGAGTTTGCCGGGGTGGCAGTCTGCAAGTACGAGATCTGCCTGCAGGAGCGTCCTGTGTCCAAGGCGAGCTGATGGAGTGTTGTAATAAAGAACTAGGCATGTATATGAGTCTGTTGACAGAAGCCCAGAAACAGAGGCTTGCAGCGTTCGATTGTCGAGCGTTGCAAGTCTCGGGGCGTCTTTTTTTGCGTTACGACTGCTGTGTGGTGTAGTAAGCGATTTTAAAGAGAGACTAAATAGAGACGGGATGCCTGTTTGAGCAATGTGTTTTGAATCAGTTGTCGAATGATGAAGTTGATATGTTTGACCAGGAACAGCAACCCGAGTCTGTAAATGTCCAGAGTGTGATAAATTGTACTAGAAGGTCCAGATGTCGACATGGGGGATTGCAAAGGTGCTATCACAAACTGCAGAGTATGCCCTGCGAGCCATGGTATTTCTGGCTATGAAAGAAGCTGGTGCTACTACTGAACAGATAGCTCATACAACAAAGGTGCCGTCAGGATATCTGAGTAAGATCCTCCAGCAGCTTGGACGGTCGAAATTGGTTGTGTCACAACGGGGTATTGGCGGTGGTTTTGTCCTCTCCAGAGCTTCCGAGAGCATCTCTATTCTAGATGTGATTAATGCAGTTGCTCCAATTGAAAAGATGACATCTTGTCCGCTCGGAGTGCAGACTCATGAGATAAACTTGTGTCCGCTTCATAAAAGGATTTCAGAAGCAATCAGTACAGTTGAGGCAGCATTTGCTCAGACAACTTTGAGCGAGCTGGTTAAGGAGTCACAAAATCCGCTGTGCTCTGCATTGCCTTTCGGGACTGACTAAATCTCGTCACAACGCAAAATAATTTACGTGTAATCCATTTACTCAATTTGTGTTTGGATGACCTGCTTTCTTACTTGCGAACTGTTCAATTACACATTGTGGCTCAATCTTGCCGCACCTAAGCTGAAGAAGCACCCAGGAGGCAAGAAAGAGATGATAAGCAACATTATCTGGGCAAACTACACCGAACTAGGCGATAAGGCCTGTGCAATTGGAAATCATAATTTAGGTGGCATGATGTTTGAAGCAGCTCTGGAAGTAGCTTTGAGGTCGGACGTAGAAGACCCCCGTCTTGCTTTGAGTTTCGATAATCTGACAATGGTTTACCAGCAGCAAGGGCAAAGTCAAAGAATTGCACCGCTGTGCAAGCAGGTCTTATTCTGTTGCGAAAGAGCTCGTGGCGCCGGAAGGCGAAGTCTTGCCAGCACGCTCAATAATCTAGCTGAGCTGTATTTCAAGCAGGGAGATCTTGCCAGGTCGAGAGCGCTTTATCGGAAAGTGCTTTATGTCTTTGAACAGATTTATGGGTCCAATCACGCCGTTTTGGTGCCGCGATTAAAGCGCCTGGGAGTCATCTGTTACAAGCTTGGACGATTCGGTGAAGCTCTGGTGTTTTACAACCGTGCCCAAAATATTTGCCGGGCACAAGAGGATGTTGAATAGCTGATGTGCCGATATCAGCAAGACTGAGCAGCAAGAGCAACAAAAGGCTGATGTTGCAGTTGGAATCTGGTTTTTACCGTGACACACTGACCTCTTCTGCTGGCGCAGGCACGTTACCTGCAAATATGAACAGGCAAATATGCCTGCGCCCCAGAGAGGCGACACACAGACAAATAGATTGGATTCTGCCTGCCGGTGTGTCAGGACACAAGCGTTCCGGCAAGAACAGTGACTGCTTCGCCGATACGGAAGTACTTGCGGATTGCTTCGTTGACCTCTTCTTTTGTGACAGCCCGGATGTTGCTTTCGAAGTTGTCGAACGATGCAAGCGGTATTGCGAAGAAGGCGTGATAGGTGAGCGTCTCGGCAATGCTTGCCGAGTTGCGGTTGGAGATGACCTGTTCGCCGACCATTGAGCTTTGCTGATCTGCCAGCTCGGAGTCGGTAATACCGTTTGCGCAGTAGTTGGTGACTACCTGGTTTACTAGCTGCAGGGCTTTCTCAACATTGCCCGGGTTGGTCTCCAGCGATATGACCCAGCGCGCACCATCACTGGTGACATCATAGAAGTATGAGTAGATGCCGTAAGTGAGACCGTTCTTTTCTCGCACTTCCAAACCAAGTCGCGAGGAGAGAGCACCACCGCCGAGAGCAGCATTGGCAAGCTGCGTTGCCAGGTAGTCTGGGGCAGTAATCTTAAGCGAAACAGGTAGACCGATGGCTATTGATACGCTTGCCTTACCTTCCATCGGAACAGTTATTTTCTGTGCAGGCTGAGACGCCGTCAGACAGCTCCCGGGCTCGGGCAGTGGACTGTCAGGAGCGCTCCAACTGCCGAAGCTGTCAGCTACAAGCGCCAGCGCTGTAGCTGACTCTATATCGCCAACAACTGCCAGGACGGTTCCTTGTGGAGTGTAAGCAGATGAGTGGAACGCCACAATGTCTGCTTGCTCGATTGTTTCAAGCTCGGCTATGGCTGCAGCAAAGTCGCGCGGGTGGTAGATGTTGCCTTCTTCATAAAGAGCTTGACTCAAACGATTGGCAGCCACAGCAGCCGGGTTATCCTGACATGACATGATGCTGGCAGTCCTGATCTGCTTGCAGATCTTGAGCTCCTCAGCAGTGAAAAGCGGGTGAGCCAGGAGATCAGCTACCATTGTAAGAAGAGCTGGTAGATCTGCAGTGACTACAGTAGTGGCAAAGTTCACAGCGAAGTTTCCGGTTGTGAAGCTGAGATCTGTGCCCATCGTCTCGAGCGCCTCTGCGATAGAGTCTTTCGAGTAGTTGTCCGAGCCCTTATTGAGCATGTCAGCAGCAAGTTGCGCTACTGACACTTTGCCTGGAGGCGCGATGAAGTCGCCGGCACGGACTTTGCCGCTGACTGACACCGAGCCTGCGCCTGGCATCTGCATCACTATTACAGTAAGCCCGTTGGGCAGGTGAGTTGTAGTGACCCGGGCAGCAAGCATGCTAGTTGAGGCGTTGACGACGTCCGTTTCGCTGGTGCTTCCCCGGTTGTCGTTGGTGTCAGGCGCCGCAGTTCCAGCATTTTCTCCGCTTTTGTCATCTTTTTCGGGAGTGAAATGCCCTACTGTGCGGTTTCTCTTGCCAAGATAGGTGCGAGCCACACGCATGATCTCCTGGGCTGTCACAGCCTCAAAGTGCTGGTCGTAGTCTATCAGCCATCTCCAGTCAGAAACAGCCTCAGCCTCGCCAAGCTGCTGCTGGAACGAGAGGATGTCAGCTCTGGCCAGTGTTGTGCCCTTGCGGTTTGCAGACTTGATCCGTTCTAGTTCGGCATCGGAAACAGGCTCGTCAGCAAGCCTCTGCATCTCGCAGTTGATTACCTGTTCCACGGCAGTAAGAGCGGTACCATGACTAGCAGTGGCCGCTATGACAAACAGTCCTGGATCTCTGAGCTCGTAAGCATGAGTATAGAAACTTGCTGCCAGCCCGCTGTCAATGAGTCGCTTGTACAACCGGCTTGAACGGCGACTGCTGCCGCCGAGTAGGATGGCAACAGCAGCAAGGGCGTAAATGTCTTTGTGTGTGGCTGCCGGGATATGGTGACCAATCCACAGGGCAGGCAAACTGCCTGGTTTTACCAGCTCGAAGCGGCGCTCGCCGGATTGTTCGGGCTCGCTTGTGTAGACTTCAGGGATTGGCTGCGGTGAAGGCGGGATGTGTCCTGCATATTTGGCGACAAGAGTGAGCGCCTCCTGTGGTTTGAAGTCGCCGATGATTATGCAGGTAGCGTTGTTGGGGTGATAGTAGGTGTTGTAAAACTCGATCATGCTCTCGAGAGGAACATTCTCAACGTCATCAAGGTAGCCGATTGTGTTCCAGTGATAGGCGTGTTGGGTGAACGCTTGTGCCCAACCGAGCTCTTCAAGCGCTTGCTCGGGGTTGTTCTTGCCAATTTCGAACTCGCTGCGCACTACAGTCATCTCGGCGTTGCGATCTTCTCTGGTGACGAGTAGGTTGCGCATGCGGTCAAATTCTATGGTGAGAGCAAGTTCCAGGTGGCGGGCTGGAAGCAGTTCGAAGTATTGCGTCCGGTCCCACCAGGTATTGGCGTTGTAATAGGCACCGGTCGGCTTAAGCAGATCATCGATGCCACGGCCGTCTTTCGGGTGTCGCTCATTTGTGCCCTTGAACATGAGGTGCTCAAAGAAGTGTGCTGACCCAGTATAGCCGTTGGCTTCGTTGCGCGATCCGATTCGGTAGACGATGTCGACGAGAACCACAGGACTCTTGTGGTCTTCGACAAGGAGGACTTTGAGCCCGTTGGCTTCCAGCCTGTATTCGACAATGCCGCCGGACTCGAGTATCTGTGTGATACCAAGTTGAGCGAGCAGGTGCTGCATGGACTCCATAGCAGTCACTCCCTTCTGATTTTGCCTGGCGGTGTTGCACCACAGACAGTGGTTGTTGACTGATGTCATGCTCGATCGAGCAGTGTCTCTTCTCGTTGCTTGCGAGAAACATAAACTACTCGGCCAATCAAGGCTGAAAACTTGCAGATTTGATTGTGTTAGGCTTGTTTAGCTGTTTTATGCTAGTACGGTGAGTGCTTAGTTGAAGATACAGATCAAAGATAAGTCAAGCATATGAAAAGGCATGCTCTAATTGCTAGTTGAGCTTTGTTCATAAACATTACAAACACAATGAGTTATTAAACAGGAGTTAGATTTCAATTGTTCAGAGACAGAGAAGTTAGCGGCATTGATTGAGAGAATGACTTGTTTGGTCCGGAATTGCACAGCCAGTTGGCATTTTCGTGTCCCGTGCTATGTGTAAGTGGTTGTTCAGTACGCGCTAACCTCCGCTATCTGTTAGCAACCTGTTTTGATTGCGGGTTTCATCAATGAAACCGGAGCTTTGAACTGCGATCTGCTCTTGTGGTGCCCCAAAATGCCGTTAGATAGAGCATGTAGAGAGACAACTAGAAATAGTTATAGTCCTTATTAGTATTTACAAACTATTTGCTCTAGCTTACTGCTTGTCATTATGCTGTTTTTACTTCTCTTTATTCATTTGACAATAACGGACAAAAAGCTAGAAAAGCACGGCAACACTCAACTCATCTCTTTTGAAACAGTCACAACGCTGTTATGGTGCCGTTTGCTTGTAATAACAAATCTGTTGCTGCTAGGAATCTATCTGGAAGTCGATCCAGTGGAAAAGAAAATGTAAAAGGAGGCGATGAATTGTCACGTTTGTACAAACACATAACAACAGCCCAGGAGTTCACCGCAACGTCTGTCTGGCATGTCAGGCTCGACTGTGACACAGCGCACGTTATAGCCCAGAAAGGTGCTGAAGTCCTTGCTTTTGCCGGGTCGGTGGAAGCCATGCCAGGTTCGGAAGTCTGGGCATATCCAGGTTCCAATGTAGTGCGTCACAAGGGTGCTACGGTCCATGAAATGGGAGGCTCTGTGACTCCTTTTCCAGATTGCTCTGCAAGTTAGCAACCTTAAGCAGCCAACCATGCTGCACAACTAGCTCTGTTTATTCAAGCAGGCAGGTTGCTGCAGTGTGGCTGGTCGCTGGTGTACATGGAGGTGTGCTGTCGCCTCCAGAGGAGCCGACTGTACAGAGAAGAAAGCAAGGAGGCAAGAACATGAAGAGGGAAATGACACCGGCACAGCGTCTGATCGAAGCCGTTGTGGTGATCATTCTGGTTTTTACTGTAGCGTCGTTTTTCAAGCTTGTGGACTTCCAGGAGTTTGCTGCTGTGGCCATTGTGACCTGCTCGCTTGTGTTGTCCGGTCTGGGGGTGGACGTCCAACTATGGGCCTGCACTATGCCATGCGCAGTGAGTCTAAGTTCTATGGTGATAAGCGTGGCCGTGGCAGCTGTTTTTGGTTGGTTGTTTCTGCCGTTCAGTTGCGTTGGACTATTCATTGCTTTTGTATTCGCTGCCCAGCTCATAGCAATAGCGTTCGTATAGGACTTGCCGGCTAATACTGGCAAGGGGTCCAGTTTGAGCTGGCTCCTTGCCAGTTGACGCTACCAGATTGCCCTAATTGATTGCTGAACGGTTGCAGCAGGACCCTGCTGTGACTGCTTTGCCGGGCGCTAAGTTGTGGCGCAAGAAAGGATGTCTCATGAAGACTGCGCGAAGTCTACACGCGCTGCTTGCCACTGCACTGGTTGGCGCGCTGCTCATCCTGTCCAGGCAGAGCTGCTGTGCTCAGTCTGTCCTCCCAGAACAATCGACACCGAAGGAAGTCTACAGTGGGGTGCTCCAGTTTGTCACCAACAGCCTTTTCGACGACCACGCCGTCCAGGTCGTGCAAACCCATATGCATGACTATGAAGGTCTGGTCAAGACATTGGCAGATGCCCACAAGTTCATAAACAAGGTCTTGGGCTTGGCCGGCGATCCTTACACACGCTACCTGGACGCCGAGCAGACAAGGGAGCTCAGACGAAGCTTGAACGGCAACGAGACCATTGCCGGGGTTGGAATCGTCTTTGAAAAGGGCGATGTCTACCCGTTAGTGGCCGAAGTACTCACCGGCAGCCCTGCCGAAAAGGGTGGCATAGCGGAGAACGATGTCATTCTGGCAGTTGACGGCACCAACGCCAAGGGGATGGATCTGGATCGATTGACTGGTTGCATCCGTGGAAAGATTGGAACCAGGGTCGTTCTGCGCATCTCCAGAGGGCGAAAACAGTTCAATGTGACACTTACGCGAGCATCCGTAACGCTCCCGCTTGTCACAACCAAGATGTTGTCTCAGCGAATCGGCTACCTCCGGTTGCGAAGTTTCGCAGACATCATGCCCACCGTTGTACCTTTCGAAAAGGCGCTGCTCAAGTTCCAGCAGGAGGAAGCTCAGGGGCTCATTGTTGATCTTCGCAACAACCCTGGCGGGTACGTTCAGACGTGTCTGCAACTGGCGAGTTTGTTCCTAGAGGAAGGTACTCTGGTGTCAACCAAGTCACGTAGCGAGAACGGGGCATACAACACAGTTTCGTATGTCCTTACTCCTGATGGGATCGTCTCGTCCGAACCAATGGACCGGCAGCCATACATCTGGGACAAGCCGGTCATAGTTCTGGTGAACGGTCACAGCGCCTCCGCAGCCGAAATGTTCACTGCTGCCCTTCGTGACAATCACCGTGCTGTGGTGGTTGGAACACAAAGCTTCGGCAAGGGTGTAGGGCAAATTGGCGCTGATATGCCACAAAGAACCCTGCTCCTTGTGACCAACTTCAGGTACTACACACCAAATGGTACCTGGCTGGGAGACGGTGTCTCGCACAAGATAGGTGTCAGTCCTGACATCGTTGTCGAGGCGGACACTGGTGACCGTCCTGGTAGTGCACAGGATGCGCAGCTCCAGGCAGCCATTCAGGCTCTGTTAAGTCAGGTCCGCTGAAGCCGTAGGATGTCAGACATAATTCGACCGTCTCTCCATTGTGCCCTGTGCACGCGACTGAAATAGAGAAGATCAGCATGAGAGGTGAGCAGAAGACAGGTTGCTGCTGTCGGACAGGTTTTCTGTCTCATCTCTGATCTGGCTTGAGCTACTAGGCGGTACAGTGAGCAATCGGCTAACAGTAAAACAACGAGCTTGTCCCTTTTGTCGTTGATTTAGTTGGTGACCCCCTGACCAAGCGGATTAAGCCTGGGTAGGTTTGATCTTGCAAAGGTACAAATCTGTGACAAGGAGGTCACCATGAGTAAATCATCGTCTGGATCTAAGAGC
>CAILLX010000240.1 GCA_903835185.1 uncultured bacterium
GCTCTTAGATCCAGACGATGATTTACTCATGGTGACCTCCTTGTCACAGATTTGTACCTTTGCAAGATCAAACCTACCCAGGCTTAATCCGCTTGGTCAGGGGGTCACCAACTAAATCAACGACAAAAGGGACAAGCTCGGATAGCGTCTGATAAGTTATTTGTTACTATTTGCTACAGTCGTTGTACTTTTCCTCTAAGGATACCCTGTCCTGGGTTTGGCTGAAAAGAATTTGGATCTGCCACTATCTCAACTTGAATGTTCATGCTACGATTTTGGAAAAGGTTGACGTCTGGCATGGCGAGATTATGAGATTACATGACGACAACGCTTCGTTTCGCTTCAACCAGGAAGGGCTCCGTAAATTTCTCGGAGATCTGGAATGCGAAATTATGGAGCTGGTGTGGAAACAGGCTAACCCGACAGTTACTGTACGCAATATTTACGACAGTTTAAGAAAGCAACGAGAAATAGCATATACGACAGTTATGACGACTATGGTGCGTCTCTCTGAGAAAGGTTTGCTGAACATAGTCGACAAAGTGGGGCTGGCTAACTGTTATTCTCCAGCACAAAACAGAGAAGAGTTTCTTGGTACTGCAGTAGCTATGGTTCTGGAGATATTCCAACGTGATTATCCGGAAGAGTCGGCTGCTTATCTGTCCTCCTCCAAGGCAGATAAAGATAAGAAGCGAGTACGGTAGGCAGTCACTGATAGAAGCTTGTGTTATGGTCATGAACCATTCATAGGTTCGTTTGCTAGATAGTTGCAGCAACGGAAGGTTGTTGTACCCATCTTGAGTAGGCAGATGCCGCCTTTTTTCAGTAATAGACAAGGAGGGCAAGATAATTATCTTGCCCTCCTTGTCTATTACTGAAACTGTAACGCTTATTGGTTGTCAGGAACTGGAGCTCCTGCTGGCAGTATGCCAGGGATCTTCTGGGTATGTTCAGCCCGACCTGAAGTCATATAGCGCTCATCTATAACAGTCGGCTCAACTTGCAACATATTAGTGTCGCGTGGGCCTTCAACTTTGCTTATCTCTTCCGGAAGCTTCATCTGTCCAGGGCTGCCTGGCAAGATAATCTCTGGACGGACAGCTACAATCAGTTCACTTTCATTTTTATTGAAAGCTTTAGAGCGATAAAGAGCTCCCAACACAGGTACTTCACCTAGCAACGGTAGCTTGGTTATTTCGCGACCGCTGTTGGCTGAAACCAAGCCTGAAATGAAGAGCTCTTGTCCTGGTTTCATCTCGACTATAGTCTGGCTCTTCCGGGTGGTAAAACCAGGAATTGGAGTCGAGCTGCCCTGGAACTGTAGTTCACCAGTGAGAGAGAGAATTCTCTCTTCCGGCGCCACTTCAAGGTTGATATTGCCGTTTTCCAGGAGCACAGGAATCATATTGAGTTTCAAGCCAAACGGTTCAAAGGAAACTGTCTGGGTAGTAGCACCCTGCTGTGGTGCTGATTGCGGTATTGGTATTTCGCCACCAGCCAAGAAGGAAGCACGTTCACCTGAAATTGTCACAAGTGTAGGTTCAGCCAGAACACGACTTCTTGAATGAGAGATGATCCCTTGCAGAGTTGGGTTGAGTGCCCAGCGGGATGCCTGTCCTGAGTTGAAGTTAGAAGTCCCGGAAAATGTGTTGGCCAGGTTGTTGGTTGTGAACGTAGCACCACCTGGTGCACCTAGAAGGAAGGTCTGACCCAGCAAGCTTGGTGGTCCAAGCAAGGCGCCCTGACCGATTGCTGAGATGTTTGTATTGACTACCTGGTTGCCCAGCAGCTGTGGGATAACGTTAGATGCAGTAAAGTTGACAGGAGCTGATGTGGCTCCAAAGCCAGCTGACTTAGCCATCCCTTGCTGGAGGTATCCGGCAATGTTGGGAGTAGCAGGGCTGGAGCCAGGAACCGGCGAGAATGGCACAATTGGATTGATACTGCCAGCGGAGAACGGCCAAGCTGCACTTCCAGTTGTGCCGTTAGTACCAGGGCTGCTTGTAAGCAAGATCGGTCCAGCAGCAGCTCCGGAGAGGTTGTTGCCACCGACACCGAAAGCGAAGCTCTGGCTGGTGAAGTTGAGACCAAGCTGTGTACCAAGTTCTCTTACTGCAGCAGTGTTAATCTCAAGGAAAGTTACATGAAGCACTATTAGTGGAACCTTACGGACCCTGACTAAGCTAGTAACTCTGCCGCCTTCGCTAACCATGGTCTGCGATGTGGAGACGTTGCTATTCTGGTTGCTGAAATAAGTATAACGATCAACCTGCGTTAATCCTGCCAGAGTACCAGATTGTCCGCCGCTAGAGCCGCTAGAGCCGCCTTGTTCACCAGGACGACACTCTGTGAGGCGACCGCCAGTGGCGGTAATCTTCATGCCTCTATCGTCCATGAACATATTGGCGGCAGTAAACGCCTTAATCAACGATTCAGGGTGATCTACATCGCCTAGAAGGATGACTCTGTCTCCGCCGCCAACTGCAAAAGGCTCAACAATAATTCTCGGGTCAATCTCTCTTATGGTCGACTGCAGTTGTGAATAGTCGCGAGCCACCTTAACGTCGACAGCAATTGAATTGCCGGCATCGTCCCAGATAACCATAGTGGCGCCGCCTGGTGCTTTGCCAAGCATCACCAGTTGATTTTCAGCAACTACGATTGGTTCTGCGACACCGGGGTCACTAATCGAAGTACGCAAAATCTTATTCTTGAGTTTAAAGGTGCGCGATTGCGAAACTTTAAGATCAAGAATATTGCTTGGCTTGAACTCTTCCAGATCAACAGTGCCACTGACAACAGGCGGGATTGGCGTTGTGATGGTGCTGCTTGTGTCTGTTGTTTGAGCAACAATCTGATCTGGGGAGAGCTGCGCTAATAGTTGAGAGGTGCTCAACGCTGCGACATTAGGATGGCTCTTAAGCGCGCCGGCCGGTATGTCTGTCATAGCCACCAGTGTAGGCGCTACTTTAGGAGCGATAGCTGTCTCTGTTCCTGGCATCGGCAGAGCTGGATGGATACTAAGTGCTGCTGCTGGCGTGTGTGTCGCTGATGCAGAATCTGTCCCCTTTGCTTTAAAGAAGAGCATCACTTGCGGGTTGGTGCCAGCTGCGGCTAAAGACGCTGCTGAAGCGGTGGTTGAGCGAGCCGAACTGGTGGCTGCGCTCCCCTTCTGATAGGTTAGTCCACGCGCTGCCGCTTTATGGGCTGCTGGGTGTGCCGTTTCAGCCGGCGCGGCTACTCCAGCAAGCTTCTGCCATATCGACTGGGAAGCCGGTTCGGAGAGCGCCGGTAGCTGGGCGGCCTGCAGAAGTGCAAGTGAGGCACCGAGGGCTACGTACAACTGCGGCTTATTCATTGAAACCTTCCTCTTTTCTAGGCTCATTAAGTTCATCTGTCAGCTCTCCCGAGAAGCTTACTGACTGTCAGGTACAGGTGACCCCGGTGGCAACTCGCCAGGAATCTTCATGCTGTGCTCGGCACGTCCGGAGGTCATATAGCGTTCGTCGATTACTGTAGGTTCGACCTGCAGCATGTTCATGTCGCGTGCGCCTTCAACTTTGCTGATCTCTTCAGGTAGCTTCAGCTGACCTGGGTTTCCAGGCAGGATAATTTCGGGACGTACTGCCACTACCAACTCTGACTCATTCTTGGAGAAAGCTTTGGAGCGGTAGAGAGCGCCCAGTACAGGTATCTCTCCGACAAGTGGTGTCTTGGAGATTTCACGTCCGGAATTTGCTGAAACCAATCCAGAGATAAACAGTTCTTGACCCGGTTTCATTTCGACAATTGTCTGGGTCTTTCTGGTTGTAAAACCAGGAATGTTAGTTGTCGTCCCGGGCACGTTGAACTGGACAGCATCAGATATAAGGCGTTCTTCTGGTGAGACCTGGAGATTTATATTACCGTTCTCAAGAAGGACAGGAATCATATTCAAGCGTAATCCGAACGGTTCGAAGGAGACAGTTGCCAGTGCTGAACCGGCTGTGGCTACCTGTTGGGGAATTGGGATTTCGCCACCAGCCAGGAAAGCTGCACGCTCACCAGACTGAGTCACGAGAGTAGGCTCAGCTAGTACGCGAGCTCTTGAATGACTGATGAGACCCTGCACCGATGGGTTGAGAGACCAGCGGGAGGCGTTGCCAGAGCCCATGTTGGAGGTGGCGGTAAATGTGTTGCCTAGTCCGGATGGTGAGAAAGTTGCTCCACCGGGAGCGCCTAGAAGGAACGCTTGCCCAAGGAGAGCTGGCACCTGGTTGAAAACTGCCTGACCAATCTGAGAGATTGGCGTGTTGATAATCTGATTGCCGAGCAGCTGCGGTATTACGCTAGAAGCTGTAAATTGCACCGGCTGGGAGGTAGCACCAAAGTTGGCTGATTTGGCCAGAGCTTGCTGGAGGTAGCCGGCAATGTTTGCTGCTGGCGGCACGAAGGAGCCCGTGGTTGAAGGTGTACCCAGCACAGGGTTAACTGAACCCAGGGAGAATGGTTGTGCAGTACTGCCCTGGGTGCCGTTCAACCCTGGCAGAGAGGAGAGGTAAAAGCCGGAACCGCCGGCTGTGCCGACGCCGTTTTGTCCACCGACACCGAAGGCGAAGCTTTGGCTCGTGAAGTTAAGGCCTAGTTGGACACCGAGCTCACGAACTGCAGCTGTGTTCATCTCCATGAAAGTGACATGCAGGACGATAAGCGGAACTTTACGGACACGAATTAAGCTGGCAACCCGACCGCCTTCGCTGACGATTGCCTGGGCTTTACTGATGTTGCTATTGGCATTAGAGAAGTAAGTGTACCTGTCAACCTGGGAGATTGAGGAGAGCAGTCCGGTTTGTCCGCCGGTTGCGCTGCTTCCGCCTTGTTCACCAACTGTTTTGTCAAGAAGGCGATTGTTAGCAGCAAGGATTTTCATGCCGCGATCGTCCATGAAAGCGTTAGCTACGCTAAAGCCACGGATGACTGATTCAACATGGTCGACATCGCCACGGAGCATTACTCTGTCGGAGCCGCCGACAGCAAACGGTTGGACGATAATTCTGGGATCAATCTGTCGGAGCATGGACTGCAGTTTAGAGTAATCACGGCTGACTTTGAGGTCGACAGCTACTGAATTACCGGCATCGTCCCAAACGACAAGGGTTGCTCCACCAGGAGCCTTGCCAAGAAGAACGAGCTGATTTTCAGCCACTACTACAGGCTCTGCAATTGATGGATCACTTATTGATGTGCGAAGAATTTTGTTCTTCAGTTTAAAGGTACGTGATTGCGATACCTTCAGATCAAGTACGTTGGTTGGCTTGAATTCTTCCAGGTCGACTGTTCCACTCACCACTGGCGGTATTGGGGTAGATACCGTGCCACCGGTCTGATCTGATGATTGGGCGACAATCTGATCCGGGGAGAGTTGTGCAATCAATTCCTTGTTAGGAGATGATTGCATCGATGTGGTGCCGGAAACAGTGTTGCTTGCCACCAGAACCGGTGCATCTTTGGCGATTGCCTTTGACAATGACGTGGTTGGCAGTGTCGCATGCAGTGTTAGAGCTGTTGCCGGTGCGTGGGAAGTTGACGATGAATCAGTCTTGGTTCGGAGGAAGAGCATTGTTTGGCCGGTAGTGCCATTGGTGGCAATACCATATGCTGTGGCATTATGTGTTGGGAGCGCGGACGCTGCGCTTCCTACGTGGGCTCCTCGCGGTGACGACTTGGTGTGTGCGCCTACGTGAGAAACGGTCCTGACAGCAGGCTTACCGTCGGCTGCTCCAGCAAGCTTCTGCCATATTGAAGGCGAGGCTTGTTCTGAATTTGCCGGTAGTAAGGCGGCCTGCAGAAGTGCAAGCGAAGCACTGAGGGCTAAGCACAACCGCGGCTTTTTCATACAAATCTTCCTCTTTTCTAGCCTCTAGTTCTAAGTGATACCAGACACTTTAGCATTTACCCAAGAAGATTATCACGAGTTTGTTGGAATAGCACGGATCTTTTCAAAATGATCCTCCTTAATGGTGCACCGCGGATGAGTGTATGGTTCTGGTGCAAGACCACTTGGTTACCTGGCGCGGGTATATCCACGACGGTCCTAGTGAAGGTTGTTAGTGCTGGATTCCTCTTGGGAAGTTGCGTTTAGTAAATTGGACAATGCCCTGTGGGGGCGCATTTCATTCTACATCGATGGTGCATAATCACAACCGTATTTGGTGACAGTCTTTACCTAAGAGCCTCTTTATTGTCAAGTGAAAAGACGGCAAATGCAGCTCGGTGCCCGGATTTTAACAACAATTGAATGCTTTCGGAAGTGGAATTTTATCTTGACGAAAAGGGCGGTCGGTTATCGAACGGACGCAGCTGACTGTGGATGAGCTGCAGCCGCCAGCGGGGCACAGCCGTCTCAGAGCTTATTGTGGAGCCGTGGTGCTCAAGAGTCATTCCGTAATGAGGCATCCTTAATATAGATTTGCTAGTAGTCGGTAGCATGGTGCAGGATGGCTGTGCCGGACCGGCTGGCGCACTAGTTAGCCCTGGCACGATTTGTTGTCTGGCAGCCGGGATGCCAAGATGGGAAATTGGACAATATTCACTTACGAAGGGGGAGGTTCAGCGTTGCATGGTATATTCATTTAAAGCTCATCGTTTGAGCTGAGGGCTGCAATTGTGTAGCTTTTGGATATTAGAATGAACTGGTAGCTACAATGAATATACCTTCCCAACAACGAGAGAACGGCACAGTGGTTGAGAATAATAGCGATCAAGAGAAGATACTAGTCGTTGATGATGAAGCTTCAATTCGACGAATTTTGGAGACTAGACTCAAACTAGCCGGTTATAACGTGGCGACAGCAGCTGATGGGCAGGAAGCTTTGGATTTATTCAACAGCTTTCAGCCAGACCTGGTTATTCTGGATGTCATGCTTCCGAAACTGGATGGTTATGAGGTTTGTCGGGAGATCCGCAAGACTTCAGATACTCCTATTATTATGTTGACAGCAGTGGCTGATGTCTCTAACCGTATCCAAGGACTGGAGATTGGTGCCGACGATTATGTGGTCAAACCGTTCTCCCCGAGTGAGCTCGAGGCAAGAATCAAGGCGGTCCTTCGCCGCACTGTAGAGAAGCATCAGGACACTACCCAGAGCAAGAGCTCCAATGTAATTACAGTGGGTAATCTCAAAATTGATCTCAACAAACGGCAGGTCACCAGGAAAAATGAACGTATCAGGCTGACCGGAATGGAGTTTAGTTTGCTTGAGTTGCTGGTGACTAACTCTGGCAAACCGTTTTCACGTAGTGAAATTCTTCAGCAGGTGTGGGCATATCCTCCGGATCACCGGATAGATACAAGAGTAGTAGATGTGCATATAAGCAGACTTCGCTCCAAGCTGGAGGAAGATTCGTCAAATCCTGACCTGATTCTGACAGCCAGGGGAATCGGTTATATGTTCCAGAAGATCAGTTAAGTTCCGGACTTCCAGGAAGACAGATACGCCACCATCTCATCTGTGAGCTTGTCAATCGAGATACCCATCGATTGCAGCTTGAGGCTGGCAATTTCGCAATCAACCGATTCTGGCAGCAGGTGAATGCCAGGGGTGAGTATTCCTTTTTGGGCAACCAGATACTCTATTGCCAACGCCTGATTGGCAAAGCTCATATCCATTACTGAAGCTGGGTGTCCTTCTGCGCAGGAGAGATTGACAAGTCGTCCTTCTGCAAGGACATAGATGCGATTGCCGCTGGGCAAGAGATACTCTTCCATCATCGGGCGCACGTTACGCTTAGCTGTTGCTATCGTCTCCAGAGCGCCGAGATTAAGCTCGAGGTCGAAGTGTCCTGAGTTGCACACAATGGCACCGTCTTTCATAACTGCGAAGTGTGGTTTGTCGATGACATGGCGGTTGCCTGTGACTGTTATGAAAATATCTCCAAGCTTTGCAGCTTCCATGATTGGCATAACACGAAAACCATCCATGATGGCTTCGATTGCTTTGACAGGGTCCACTTCAGTGACGATTATGTTGGCTCCGTGTCCTCTGGCGCGCATAGCGCACCCCTTGCCGCACCAGCCATAGCCGAGCACGACAAGGCATCTACCGGCCAGAAGCCTGTTGGTGGCACGGATAATACCATCTAGCGTGGACTGCCCGGTGCCATAGCGATTGTCAAAGAGATGCTTTGTTTTGGCATTATTGACTGCAATGGCAGGGAAAGGAAGCTTTCCGTCCCGTTCCATGGACTCGAGCCTGGTGATTCCAGTAGTTGTCTCTTCAGTGGTGCCTATTACGGTGGCTGCCTGGGATGCTCTCTCTTGTATTAGTGTGGCTACGAGATCAGAGCCGTCGTCAATAATCAACTGCGGTTGGTGATCAAGAGCCTTGTTAATGTGGCGGTGATAAGTGGATATATCTTCCCCTTTAATTGCATATACAGACAAACCGTGTTCAACTACAAGGGCGGCTGCTACATCATCTTGAGTCGATAGCGGGTTTGAGGCGATAAGGACACAGTCAGCACCCCCGGCAGCAAGGGTAATGGCCAGGTTGGCGGTTTCTGTTGTGATGTGGGCACAAGCTGCCAGACGCAGACCGGCAAGAGGGCGCTCTTTGGCAAAGCGCTTGGCTACCATGCGCAAAACAGGCATGTCGGCTTCTGCCCATGCTATGCGCTGCGCACCGGCGGAGCTCAAGCTGGCATCTTTAATTTCGCACGTTGTCATAGTCTTACTATTCACTATTTGGACCTCGCCCACTGCACTGTAAATAAACTGAAGCCACCGATAATATCATTAAGTATGCCTGGCTTGACAACTACCTTTTACAGTCCTTATTAATAAGGATGGGCGGTTAAAGGTGGCTCTAGCGACTGAGCATAAAAACCTACCAGGACAGCAAGTTTTAGCCCCTTGGCAACGCCCGTTGATCTGCTTCTAAACATAGAGGTAGAGCGTTCTGGCAAGTCCTGTCGGTTAAGAAAACTTAAAAAAGAGATTGCTGGCGGAGAAAGTTATTTTCTGGTTCCCAAGGGAACATTCATATAAGCAGAAGTTATCTTCTGCCCTCACGACAAAGCAGCTGCGGGCAATCTGCAGAGGCTAAACCGGCGAACTCTTCGAGTTAGTCTGGTACCGTAAGAGGAAGGAATCATGCCGGAATCTCTAAAACTGGTGGCGGTAGCTAGTTTCTCAGCTGTGCTGGTGGCTGTAGTTGGCGGTCCAGGAAGGACTGCAACTCTATTGAGGGGTTATGTGAGCCAGACGCATGAGCAGCCAAGCGCTCGCCCTGGGAGTAGATCTAGTAAGCCTGAGTTGTCAGGAGATGCAAGCATCGGGTCGTTTCCGACCACCTATGAAGGTATCTGGCACTGTCTGACTGTTGTGGTTGATTCATCGTTGGAGTCGGTGCCAAAAGGGCAGCAGATGGAGTCAGAGATAGAGTTTAGGCGATTTCCTGATGGGCGGGTTGTTGCCAGGTGGAATCAACCAGGATGGGTGGAGTCGCAAGCTGCAGTAACTGCCTGGAGCAGCAGCGAGTCCCAGATTGATCGCACCGATTATTACTATAGTGACAGTATTAACGGCAGCTGGGCTGCTCGCTCGCGTGACCGGTTTACCCAGGTTGCTCCAGATAAGATGACATCGCAAAGCTATATAGATCAATATCTGGACGGACAGTTCCTTGGCCGTTATCGGACTCAATCAACACTGGTGCGCAAGAGTAACGACAAGAACATAGCTTCCACGCCTGTGTCAAACGGCGACTAAGGCGTAGCGCGAGAGAATCTCAGCGAGCCTCTCACTGAAGCTGTGACTAGCTGGCTGACACTGCTGCAACCTTAGGCTGCGAAACTTTGCGTAGCTGGGCAAAAGCTTCCGCACCTCTAAATATGGCAGTCCTGCCTAAATCTCTTTCAATTCGCAGCAGCTGATTATATTTGGCGGTTCGCTCTGAACGACAAGGTGCTCCAGTCTTAATCTGTCCGATTCCGGTGGCAACTGTCAGATCGGCTATTGTGAAGTCTTCAGTCTCGCCAGAACGGTGGCTCATGACACAACCATAACTGTTCTCTTGAGCTAAGTGAATGGCATCAAGAGTTTCGGTAAGTGTGCCAATCTGGTTCGGCTTGATGAGAACGGCATTGGCTGCACCAAGCTCGATACCACGTGCTATTCGGCGAGTATTCGTTACAAATAGATCATCGCCTACAAGCTGAATCTTGGCTCCGAGCTTCTGCGTAATCATTGTCCAGCCTTCCCAATCCTCTTCGGCAAGACCATCTTCAATGCTGACTATCGGGTACTTATCTACAAGCTTGACATAATAGTCAACCATCTTTTCAATCGACAACGTGCGCTTTTCTGTCTCAAGAACGTATTGGCCGTCTTTGAAAAATTCAGTAGAGGCTGGATCCATCGCCAGGGCAATCTGTTCACCTGGGCGGTAGCCAGCTTTTTCGATTGCTTCGATAATTAACTCGAGCGCTTCTTCGTTCGATTTGAGTGAAGGAGCAAATCCACCTTCGTCACCAACTCCAGTGGCAAGTCCTTTCTTATGCAGAACTGACTTGAGGCAGTGGTAAGTCTCTGTACTCCAGCGTAAAGCATCGGCAAAGCTGTTTGCACCAAGCGGAACGATCATGAATTCTTGAAAGTCGACTCCATCGACGGCGTGCTTGCCACCATTGAGAATGTTCATCATCGGAACCGGCAGAATTGAAGCAGAAATGCCACCAACATAACGGAACAGAGGCATGCCAAGAGAGTTGGCTGCTGCTTTGGCAACTGCCAGGCTGACGCCCAGTGTCGCATTTGCGCCGAGGTGAGCCTTGTTGTCCGTACCATCAAGTCTTTCCAGCTCTCTGTCTATGGTGGTCTGTTCGAGCGCATTTGCTCCCAGCAGCGCCTTGGCCACCGTTTCATTGACGTGGTGCAGCGCTGTCAATACACCTTTGCCCTGATACCGCTTTGGATCCTTGTCTCTAAGTTCAACCGCTTCAAAAGTGCCAGTAGATGCTCCAGAAGGTACGGCTGCTCGTCCGGCGGCTCCGTTAGACAGCACCACCGTTACCTCGACTGTCGGGTTCCCTCGAGAATCCAGAATTTCCATTGCGGATATCTCTTCGATATGAGTCATTTGGCACCTCTTTTTATCAGCACTAGGTGAATCTAAAGCACTCTCATCCTTGTCAGAGCGGCCGATACAGCACGACTCTTTGAAACCAACCACTAACAAAATAGTAAAAATTCCACCGTAAATTATTCATGGTGGCACTAGCGTTTGAGCGTTGTTCCAGTATAATCCTTTTTGACTCGAATATTATTTTGGTGATTGCGGGTCATCGGTGGGTTGCTTATTATTATGGTGCGTATCCAGCAATTGTTGAACCTAGAAGTGGCAGATCTCGATGGGCAAGTTCTATGGAGGAAGTTTCCAGGCTATTCAGGAATACTTCCAGCAGAAGTTTTGCCGATTTTGTAGTCATCCGTTTACTGCCGAAGGCGTTGAACTTCTGCGGGAAGAACCAGGAATATTGGTGGTCAGAGTTGGCTGCTCAGCTTGTGGGCGTCCGCTTGGGGTGGCTATTGTGGGCACCGGCCCGAAACCAGGTGGGCAACGGGAAAAATCTCCCTTTGACTGGAGCAAGCGCGATTCAGAGAGATTTGCTGCCAAACTGCCTATTAGTTACGACGATGTCTTAGCCGCGCACCAGTTTTTCTCTGAGCTAGGACCAGATTGGTCTAAGCACCTGCCAAGGGCGCCGCGTACAGGCGCAAGGTAAGAGCTGTCAACGGCGCACCCACCGGGTCTGCATGTGTGTTAAGGCGTTCGTCGGCGCCGGTGTCAGGCAATCAGATATATACAGTTGCGATGGGACTGACCCACCGCAGGTGCAGCTGCCAGTGTTATGTATAGGTTGGCGCCGCCGTGTCCTAGCCAATTGGAAATAAGCTGACTCAGTAGGCTCAGACGAGATGCTCCCTGCCAGATAGAGAAAATCATGCAGGTTGACTGCTTTGCGCGACAATATAAATATGTAAAAGCAGGTAAGGAGAGCAATGTTAGGAAAAGAACTGTTTGTGCTCGACCGCCCGGTCAAAGCCGACCCTACGTTCTGTGTGAGCTGGGCTTTCCCAAACTGTTATGCAGTAGGCATGTCCAGCCTTGCTTATCAGCTGGTCTGGTGGCTGTTGGAGCAAGATCTGGATCTCTCGGTGAGGAGGGTTTTTACAGACTGTCACGAAGGCCCAGGGCAAGCCTGCGAGTTAATAGGCTTTACTCTCTCCTGGGAGCTTGATTATGTAAATGTCCTGAAGATACTCTCTCAACAGGGTGTTGCCAGGCTGAGTGTCGATAGGCTTGCCGGATCTCCGCTTGTATTTGGTGGCGGTCCGGTGCTGGCAGCTAATCCTGAGTCGTTTGCCGACTTTTTTGATTGTGTCCTCCTTGGTGATGCTGAAGTTGTGGTGCCGGCTTTTATTGCCCGCTGGAAAGAGATTAGGCATCTGACAGATCGCCGGGAGCAACTTATCGAGCTTTCCTCTGTGGATGGTGTTTATGTTCCCTCACTCTATAGATTTAAGTTTGCTAGCAATGGACCTGTAGAATCAGTTGAGCCTGTCGACAGCAGAGTGCCGCCCCGCAAAGAAAAACAAATTTTTGCCGCGCCGGCTGATTATGTCTGCCACACTGTCATGCTTGATCGTGATACCACCTGGGGTGACAAGTTTTTAATTGAAGTTGTGCGCTCTTGCCCTCGAGACTGCAACTTCTGCCTGGCTAGCTATATAAGCCGCCCTTTCCGGTTTGCTGCTGTCGATGCAATCTTGAATAAAGTCGATCTGGCTCTTAAACATACCCGGCAGGTTGGATTATTAGGTGCGTCGGTAACTGAACACCCTCAATTTGACGAGCTAGCTGGTGAGCTTGTCAAAAGGAGCGGATTAGAGATTTCAGTCTCTTCTGTGAGGGCAGATTCTGTGACTGCGCTTACTCTGGCTCTCTTGCGCCAGCTTGGACAAAAGTCGCTTACTATTGCACTTGAATCAGGATCTGAGTCGCTACGCGCTGCTATAAGAAAGAATCTTAGTGAAGATCAGATCATGGCGGCAGTGGAGCTGGTTGACCAGGCTGCCTTTGCACAGCTGAAGCTTTATTTGATGGTTGGTTTGCCACAGGAGCGGATGGAGGATCTTGACGAGACGATCCGCTTGCTGACAGTTATAAAAAAACTGCACAAACGGTTGCGCATTGTTGTCGGCTTGAGCACATTCGTTCCCAAGGCGCAGACACCGTTTCAGTGGTCACCGCGGGAGCGCGGCTTGGCAGCAAAGCTTGAGTATCTGCGTAAGCACCTCAGCCGAATTGGTGTTGACGTACGTCTTGAAAGTCATAACTGGGGAGATATCCAGGCGCTTCTTTCGCGCGGTGATCGCCGTTTGACACCGGCTCTTGCCTCAATTGCCCAGGGCGCAGGCAATCTTGGTGCCTGGCGTTCGGCTTTCAGGGATTTTCCGCCAGAGTGTCCGTCTGCCGAGTACTTCACATTCAGAGAGATTCCTTATGGCGAAACCCTACCCTGGTCTCATTTGCAAAATGATGGCATGTCTGAGTCGCTGTGCAAGCGTGCTCAAAGCAGCAAGCGGCTCTCTTAAAGCCCGCTGTGATAAGCACTATAATTGATTTCGTTGAGTGCTCAGTGTAGTTGTGCGAGGTGCAGATGTTGCTAACCAGAGGCGTGTTCAGCTTGCTCTTGCTTCTGTGGCTTATGGTGTCTTCACAGCCAGGAGAAGCCAAGCTGGGAGAAAGTTTTCAGTTGTACAAGACTAAGGTGGCACGCTCCTGGAATGTAGCGGGAGTGCAAGGCGATGGTGCTAAAAACAACTATCGCTTCTCTCTCATAGTGCCGCAGCAACAGCAGGATGCCTCGCCTGGCTATGCAGCAGGGCTGACTATTACTGTTGTTGACGGCAAGATAACCGGGCAGTCGGTCGCTATCAGACCAGGATCCAATCCGCTTGTCGGGGCAGCGATGGCGAGTGCCCACGGCTTTGCTTTTGCTTATGAGTCAATTGGCAAACCGATTCCAGAAGGCAAAGCGCAGTCTGAGGCAGAGTTTAATCAGTTTACTCAGGCGATTGGTCTGGCTTTTAACGCGCAGCCGCAGTATTTGCGCTATCCAGGTTATAGCGGAGTGATCACAGTCATGTGCAACAATCTAGGAGACGTTATTATAGCTGCTGTTCCAGCACCGGCTCTAGCTCCTGCTCCTGCCAGCCCGCCTGCAAAACCTGCGCCACCAGCTTCCAAGCCAGGCAAGCGCTGAGGCGGTGGGGAAATTGGTCGCAGCTGTCAGATCCAGCTTGTAATGCGCACTTATTCATTAATGCATCAATGCATCTGCTGGTTGGCAGTCAGCAATTTTGCCATGGACCTGCCCTGTTTGACGAAATGGGAGTATAACAAAGGTAGGGAGGAAGTCTTATGCAAACAACCACAGAAGAAATTGTCACTCCGCTGGCAAAACGATCTTCAAGAAGAACAGCTGACAGAGCGTTATCCACCTGTCCGGTCGACGCTGCAGGTTGGTGCTCGTACCCATTTACACCCTCTCAGCTTGAGCGGCGTTTGCGGCGTAAGATGGCTGAAACACAAGATTCCAGTCAGGCAGCAAAGCAGCCTGGGCGCAGACGTAGATTATCTGGCAGTTAAGATTACGGATTGAGCGTTCTCTACAGTCAGGTTATGGGTACAAACCGCGTAACTTTCGTGCTGTCACTACGCGATCAAGGGCCAGTTTCCAGGCTGCTGTGCGCAAGCTGGTCTTAAATTCGCTAGCTGTATCGAATACACGATCGCAAGCTTTGCCTGTTAGCTCGTCAAGACGCTTATAGACCTCATCTTCAGTCCAGAACAGGTGCATCAGCCCCTGCACCCACTCGAAATAACCTACAGTCACACCTGCTGCTGCTGCCAGGATATCTGGGAGCACGACAATACCGCGATCATCGAGAATCTGATCAGCATCAGGTGTGGTAGGGGCGTTGGCGCCTTCCACTATTATGCTGGCTTTTATTGCGTGGGCGTTGGTGGCAGTAATCTGGTTGGCGACTGCACAAGGGGCGAGAAGATCACACTTGAGCTGTAAGAGCTCTTCATTGGTGACACGCTCAGCTCCCTGGTAGCCTTGAAGAGCACCTTCTTTGGCAACATGCTCCTGCAAATGTGGAATATTGAGCCCTTTGGCATTGTAAATACCACCTGAGCTGTCTGAGACAGCGATGACATTAAAGCCGTTGTCGTGCAGATTTCTTGCCACAACGGACCCTACTGTTCCCAACCCCTGGATGACTACAGTGGGTGCATCTCCTGCAATAGGATGAACTTTGAGAGCTCTCTTAGCACAAAATGCTACTCCATGCCCGACAGCCTCACTAAATGCTAGTGAGCCACCAATCGACTTGGGCTTGCCAGTCACTATAGAAGGAACAGTATGTCCGACATTGACACTATAAGTGTCCATGATCCAGGACATAGTCTGTTCATTAGTGTTTAAGTCTGGTCCTTGAATATCCTGGTCTGGACCGATAAGTGAGATCACTTCAGATGTGTAACGTCTGATGGCGCTCTCTAATTCACGAGCGCTCAACTTGTCAGGATCAAGTTGAATCCCGCCATGTGCTCCGCCAAATGGCAGATTCATGAGTGAACACTTCCAGGTCATAAGCATAGCGATGGCTGCTACTTCGCCTAAAGCTACGTGAGGATGGAGTCTTATCCCGCCTTTACCAGGCCCAAGAGTAAGATCGTACTGGACGCGATAGCCGGCAAAAGTACGTACTGTCCCGTTGTCCATATGTACAGGGACAGCGACCATCATAGAACGTTTGGGATGACGCAGAGGGGTGAGCTGATTAGGCTCCAGTTTCATGAATTGGGCTACCCGATCCAGGCGTTGCTGCATCATGCAAAAGTCGGGAGTTTCCCATTCATTAGTCATCTTTCTCCTGCCCCTTGTTGTCGCTTTCGCCTATGTGCGAACGCGAAGTTTACAGATCATAACTCTTATTGACGCTTTGTGCGTGAGAGGCAGAAGTTAAGGCTGGCTGCTTGACTTCCCTATAGTTTGGCGCGTACTGCCCGGGACAGCTCTTCAGCTCTTCGCAGCACCTCTGTGTAAGTCTCATCTGCTTGCTGCCTTGTATCGGCACAAAAATGCTCATCTTCGAGCCCCTGGAGATTTATGAGCACGTTAAAATAGGCTCCTTCTGCGCAGGAGCGGCAGAGTGTTGCGGCTACGGCAGCATCGGAAAGTGAATTAGGGTTGCCGTTTGTGATCATGAGTTCTGCCAGATCGAGCGCCTTAACTGCTCTTTCCATGACTGACAGTGGGACAAGAGTAGCTTCTTTACTTGCAGACAAAATAGCTTCATTGCGAGTTTGCACCTGGGTGGCGTTTTCTTTTGGGAGGCGACGGGCGTCAATTATCTTGTTAAAGGCTACGGTGTCGGCGTCGACTGCCTCCAGAAAAGCATCCTTAACTGCTTGTGCCTCAATTGCGGCGCGGTCAAGCAGATCATGCAGGTGGGCAAACTTGTTGTATGTGAGGTTGGCTACCATTGAACTGAGGGCGGCAGAGAGGCTGCCAACCAGTGCTGCAACGCTGCCACCACCTGGGGCGGCAGACTCGCTTGACAGCTCATCGACAAAGCTTGATAGAGACAGGTCACGCAGCTGCTTGCCGGCTTTTGCCACCCTGTATTCGATAATCTTTTTTTGCGGATCAAAGGGAGCCAGCTCAGCCAGTCCGAGCGACTGGACAGCTACTTCTATAAGCTCGGCATCTGGCACTCCAGCGCAACGTTTTTGCTTGGCGAGGTAGTGGCGTCCTGCCTGAAGCATTGGCTCAAGAGGAATGAGTCCGACCAGTTCGCTGCCAGTGGTCCGCAAACCGAGCGCTTCAGCTTGCCGGCTGCATTCATCAAAGGCAGCATGTACCGAGGTGACCTTATAGTCAAGAAGGTTAATTGAGACCTGAGCACGCCTGTACTCGTCGATAAACCAGCCGACAGCCTTAGTTGCCGGCAATGTGCCAGCAACCATCTCAGCGCGGCCATCTTTGCCTTTGATAATTTTGCCGTCTGCATCGCGTTTGGCACGTCCGCCTTCTCTTATGTTGAGTGCAATCTCATTGGACAGCTTGGGCGATTTAGTGTTGAGGTTGACGTTATAAGCGATAAGAAACGGCCTGGCACCTATGACTGTGGCACCGGCGGTCGGGTTGAACTCATCAGGACCGAAATCTGGCTGAAAGGCAGAATCTTGCATCCGTGTACTTAACGCTTCATACTCTCCTTTACGTATATCAGCCAGATTGAAACGGTCGGGCTTTTGCGCTGCCTCTGCATATAAATAGATTGGAATAGAAAGCTCAGCTCCAACACGCCCAGCGAGCAACTTGGCTAGCTCGACACAATCCTGCATAGTTACTCCGGCGACCGGAATAAATGGACAGACATCAGTGGCGCCTATGCGTGGATGAGCACCTTTGTGTTGACGCATATCGATCAGTTCGGCAGCTTTGGCTATTGCTTGAAAAGCTGCTTCAACTACTGCATCAGGCTCTCCCACCATCGTCATAACTGTACGGTTGGTAGCTACACCTGAATCTACGTCCAGGAGTTCCACGCCGTCTATGCTGCTAATAGCGTCGGCTATGGCAGAGAGAACTTTCTGATTACGCCCTTCACTAAAATTAGGCACACACTCAATCAGGCGCATCTGATCCTCCTTTGCCAACCGATAAACTGTTATGTGGTGAGAAGCTTTGGTTATATTATGTCTGCTTACATTAAGTCAAATGACAGTGTCTGGATAAGCAAATCTCGCTTCTGAATCAAGGTTGCCGTTGCACTACCAGCGCAAAGTCCAGTGTATGAGCAATGCTACGCATTGCCCAGGATGGAACCCTCCGTTCTGAAAGCAGACGGTCTGCTGCGGTGTAGAGGGCTGATGTAGTGGCTGGTCCTTATGGCTTAAGTGGGTGATATTGCACTTTTGGCTGCTTGGGTCTGTAGCAAAACCAGAGTGTGGCGCTCAACATGGACAGTGAGGCGATTCCCCAGAGAATACTCCAGAAGGCGGCGGGTATCCCTGTAATTACTGCCATATTAGTTGCGTCGGAGAAGGAGGCCGAAGGGATTAAGCCAATTGACAGTTTGCTCAAGATAATTATGTCTGTAACAGCATTGAGAGCTGTCTGTGCCGCCAGAAAGATCAAGATGAAATTGGCAGCAGATGGCTGCAACTTCACTCCGCCCCAAATGAGTGCAGCTCCAATGAGCGCCCCCCAGAGCATACTGCCTAACCCTTGCAATATCTCACCATGCAATATGGTGCCAAACATGAAGGTCAGGCTGGCTGTACAGATTGTCAATCCAAGCAGAGCTAAGATTGCTTTAGCAGCTCTTGGGTATTGCCCGACAAATATAAGGAAGGAGCCGAATAAAGCTGTGCCGAGATAACCGGTCTGTGTATAGATAAAAGGTAGCCCGCCTGAGCAGAAAGTTAAACCGCCGTGCCCGTTGTTGTCCGACACAATAGTCATTCCAGTAACTGAGCCACCGGTGGCAAGGCATGCAATTGCATGACCCAATTCATGGACTGCAGTAACGGAAGTCCGCACAGGGGAAAGGATTGCTTGTGCCCAGGGGACATCCCAGAGGGAGAGAGATAGAGCGCTGAGAATAATGAGCAGTGCCAGCGACTGGTATCTGTTGGGAGCCAGTCGGCTTGAGATAATACCGATTTTCTTGCCTTTATCAATATCAATCATCTGCTTTGCCCCGTTCGTGCCGGACCGATCTTATTCATTGTAGGACAATGCGCAGGTCTTTTCTCTTGGCTGCCGCTCTTGGCGTCGGAGTATCTTGGCTCGGGAAAGGCAGACTTTCGGGCGTGCCAAGCTATATCTTTTGTGGTGTCGGACTGCAGACACCTTATAATTTTGAGCAGGAGTTTTGCCACATGTCAGATCAAGATCAGCTGGTGCACAATCAAGTGCAGAGATCCTACTTCGATGAGAAAGTAGCTCTATTTAAACGTCCTATTCCTGCTGCAGTGCAAAAGCGTACGCGGACAATTGTTGCTCTGGCTGGGCTGGGTAGAGACACTCGGGTTCTTGACGTAGCTACCGGTTGTGGAGTGCTAATTGAATATATTCGTCAGTCTGGCGTGCCGGACCAATCGATAGTTGGCTGCGATTTAAGTAAAACTATGCTGGCTGAAGCAAGTCAGAGTTATCCTGGCGTCACTTTCTGGCATGGCGACTTTCTTAATTTCCCCATTTCGCTCGGTCTATTTGATGTTGTTTTCTTTAACGCTTGCTTTGGCAATTTCCTGGACCAGGAGAAAATGGTTATCAAGGCGAGACAGGTTTTGGCACCAGGTGGCAGAATTGTAATCAGTCACCCGATGGGTGGACGATTTGTTAAGGCTCTGTCCGCGAGTGAACCAGAGCTTGTACCACATCTTCTGCCAGACAGGCAGCTTCTTGAGAGCTGGTCAGTCAATCACTGTTTGACAGTTGCTTGTTTTGACAATGCCTCTGCACTCTATGTGGCTATTCTGAAGAAACCCGACTTGGGAGCCAGTTGACAGCCTCAGTGCACATACGCTGCGTTTAATACTCGGAGAGGGTGGGATTTGAACCCACGGTACCGCTCAGATCATGATGGATTACAAAATTTCCACCAAATTTTTTTGCTGGCGCGAAGTTTATACGAGAATTCCTAAAAACAATTTGGAGCCCAGCGACTTAATCACTGGACTCCAACGTAATACCTAACAAATCACTCCAACTAAGAGTGAGCGAGTTTTCCCAACATCACACCATACTTTTCATTCGTGTCTTTCAAGGCGGACTGAAATAACCGATCATTCTCCTCGGGAGAACGAATGGGTGCCACCGTAAAAGAACGCCCGTCGGTAGTGATTTGCACTTTCGTCTCATCTTTAATATCTAAGAGATCAAGCAAAGCCCGGTCAACAACAAGAACTTTGCTGTTGCCATGACTTATTAGCTTTTTGACAATAGGCATAATCCCTCCAGACTTCTGCATACCGCTACCTTCATGGTAACATATCATGTTTACAACCGTACTCTCACTATATACCCAAATGTGATACTCGTCTCTACGTAGAATCACGAAAAACTGTCACCGGAAAAGTGTTGTCAATTACAAATTCGATAAATTCTTCACGGCTCTTACTGCCATCCGCCAGCCCAATAACCATGTTGTAAAACTCAGTTGGTGATGGCTCAAAATTCCAATTATTCATGCGCAGAAAAACTCTGCCAGACACAGCAGCAGTGCGCTTGTTAGCATCAAGAAACGGATGGTTCTTGATAAGTGCATAAGTGAGCACTCCTGCCATCTGCCTTTCATCCGGGAAGTACCTTACCAGCCCATAACCAGCCTGTGGAGCAGCAAGAGCAGACTCCAGCAATTCCTCGTCGCTTAATCCATCAAGCCCACCGCTCCTTGCAATTTGATCTTGGTGAATCGCTAGCACTTGCTCTTTCGTCAGAAAAACAGTCATCAGCGGCGCCTCTGCTATTAACTCTAAAATACTACGTCCAATCAAAGGGGTACGCTCCCCCCTATGCCTATGCCTGTGGGTGGAGAGTGTCAATTTCAGAAGTGCTACTACTTTCGCCGAAAGTCATTGCAGGTAAGGAACAGGGTCTGCGATTATTGTTCGCTTAAAGCAGCAGCCAAGACCTGTAGTCTTGCACAACGTTGGTCTTGGCCACCAAGAGGATTGTAC
>CAILLX010000241.1 GCA_903835185.1 uncultured bacterium
CGCTTCGCGCTCCAGGGCAACGCTAATGGCGATATCTTGTATCAACTTTTGGTTAGACCGCTCCGGTGATCAGCCCCCGGGGAATTGTTGGGGTACCGTGCTGAGTGTCGCCAAGCGGCAATTCATATTGTCGCTGGTCAGGTGTTGCACTAAATATTTGCCAGTTGGGTGTCGTTATAGGCAAGTGCTGCCTTGCCTTGTCGCCAAAGTTGCGATACCGTGTAATATTGAGGAAAGTCGCTGACTTTAACTAGTTCGTTGCCCGGAGATAGAGCCACCACAGGTAGTGATAGCAGCAGGCAGGTAAAAATGTATAAAACAATACGGCTTGCAGCGTTGCCTGGTGCTCTCTTGAGCGCAATATCTGGCAAATCGGAACTAAGCCTCAGACAGCTGCCCATTGAATTTGAATTGCCAATCTACTTCTACAAAGCTAGCTGATACCGATTGGCAACATTCTGACCTGTTAGGTTGCCAGATTCTAGCACACTCGGGGTTTGATTAAGAATGCTCTACCAAGGGCTAAATGGACAGATTAGCACTGTGGTGGGATATGCAATGCGGATCTAACGCTGGTTCGCACCGCGGAAGATATTGTCGCACGGAGGCGGCGACGGAGGAGCCTCCGGAGCGCTTACTTATGTCTCCAGTCGACATGCAGCGGAGCGCAGGATTCCGTCGAGGAATCCGAAGCGTAGCGTCTTGTCGCGCGGAGGAGGATCGGATGGCGCGCAGCGACAGCCGCTACTCCGGAGCGCTTACTTATGGATTAAACGCAAACAAAAACACCGTCAAAAAGTTAAACCCTGCATGGCCAATAATCGTAGTTGTGGTATTGGTATAGCGCCGCACAATCCCCATCATCACTGACCAGAGAGAAACTTGCAACAGGTAGATGGGTGCATGGCTGAACTGCCCGTGTAGCAGCCCATGCAGAATGGCTGCCGGCAGAATTCCGAATACTGGCTGCAGCGCTCCACGCACAAGAGTCTCCTCGCCCACTCCTGCACAGATACCGGTAAACAGAGCAAGGAGAAAAGATGGTCCCAATCCACCACCTGCACTGAAAGTACCCGAATTGTAATGAGTGAGCTGTGAAGCCAGGTCTCCGCCAGCCTGGTGAGTCCAGAGCGACCACAAATAATCATAAGCAAAGGTGAAAAAAATAAGCCCGACACCGATTGCTACTTGCACCCATGTAGGTTTGTCCCATCCCAGCCGCTTGCAGGCATCTAGCGGTTGGCGAGTAATAAAAATACCCACACCGCAGAGCGCCAGCACCACCAGTCCAAGCCCATTGTAAGTAAACAGTTGTCCTAAAGGCACCGGTATTGGTATCGGTAGGATCGGCACCTTAATGGAAGAAGGATCCACTGTCCCCAAGAGAACACCAATAGTAGTCACATAAATCCATAATGCCACCAGATGCGGCATCGATTTAGCAGAAAAGATTCTCTCTGACAAGAAGCTCTTTAAAATTCCACCTCGCCTTATAGCAGCCAAAACTACCTGCCCAGAGAGAATTTGATTCACTATAGTGAGCAAGTAGGACAGTCCAGCTCTGAAAAACCAGAAGAGAGAAAGACAGGTTGAAGCACACACTGCCACAGTGACAGCCAGAGACCACTGCCTCTGGCTGAGGAGCCCGGCAGAGGGCTGATTACTAAGTTCATCACCCGACCAGCCCAGACAGGTAAGCAGTTCAACGCCCAAAGAAATGACAATGATTACCCTTAAAATCCCACCCAGCCAAGCCTGATGCCGGCAGGCGTGAGCTACCAGTCCAAGTGCACAACAGGACAGAACTAACAGCAAATCTAAGCTCAATGGAAAACCCCCGGAGCACTCAAATTTAAATATTTAGTGCGGTTTAAGGATCGGCTGGCATGTTATTATATTGTCAAGGTCTCGCAGTGATGATAACTTCTATCATAGATGCTAATTGAGTGCTCCGTCTCACGCATTAGACTGGAAGTTGGGAGGATTTCGTATGATAAGACGTCTACTAACTGCCTCAGCAATGGCTGGCATGTTCGGATTGACAGTTCTGGCTACAGCCAGCTTAGCTGGTCCGCTTTTCTTGGGTCCAATTAATGCGCCAGTGCAAGCACCCAGAGTCTTCACTACCTCGGTACATCGTATGATGCCGGTCAATACTCAACTGCTCAACACTTACAGACAGGTAAGGGGCTTTTGGCTCTCCAGAGCGATAGTCAGGTAGACTCCTGCAAGTCATATTAACCAACTTCCCACTAAGGTCACTGCATGGCGGTGGCCTTTTGACTTCTTACCGGCGCTTCCGCTACAGAAGATCTACTTGCCCAGCCTTATGACCACCTCATCTGGACCGGCCAGGTTTAAGCGCTCTCTGGCAAGCCTTTCAATACCGCTAGTTGATCTGTAACTGGTTAGCCCTTCTCGCAATTCTTTATTCACTTCTTCAGCTTGAGCTTGCCCAGACTTAAGCGCTACCGCCTGTTTGTGTAGAAAGACCTGTCGCTCAACGCTATGTCCAATAGATCTGGCAGCATGATAAATCGCCAGTAAAATGACTGCCATTGTCAAGCACTCGCGTATCACTCTTGATTTGGTCATTCTAAAGTGCTCCGCCGGCAAAGCTTACTGTTAATGCTTGTTGCACTCTTGCAGGCATGAACCTCTCATATTCTGTCCAGCCGTACTCTAAACTGCGCACACTACATAGTGCAAGGCTTTGCACCCTCTCCATACAGCTGCTTTCATGCTCAAATCAGACGCGCATGCCAAGCGGCATCTTAACATCCTCTATTAGCAGTTGTCCAGATAATTCTTGCCTATCACCGCCGAGCCGAAGCAAGTGCTTCGTATAGACAATCAGGTGCTATTTGAGCTGATTCTTACTCTCAATGCGCCGTACAATCTCATCAACCATACGCCTGAAATCAAGCATCACTGCGTCCACCTTGTCTGCCGATGTCCCTTCGAAATGAAGGCGAACAAGCGGTTCTGTACCGCTCGGTCTGACCAGGAGCCAGTTGAGGTCATCAAAGCAAAACTTAAGCCCATCCAAGCGGTTCAAATGGCTCACCTTCTGCCCAGCTATCTCCGGAAACGGATTTTCGCTTAGTGCATCCATCAAAATACGCTGTGTACCTACATTGAGATCAAGATCAGCACGCCTGTAGACCAAGCTGACACCCACCTCCTCCTCAAGCTCCGCCCATATCTTTGTCAGCGATTTGCGCTCACACGCTAGCATCTCAACTACAAGCAGATTGCCAAGTATTCCATCTTTTTCGGGAATATGCCCTTGAATTGAAACACCTCCAGACTCCTCACCACCAATAAGGACATCGCCAGAACGCATGCGCTCACCGACATACTTAAAGCCAACAGGTGTCTCGATTACAGCAAGACCATAAATCGCTGCAAGCTTATTAAGAAGGTGCGTAGTAGCAACAGTGCGCACAATGGCACCAGTTTGCTTCCTGTTTTTGACCAGGTGGCGCGTGAGCAGAGCCAACAGTTGATTAGGGCTGAAATAATTCCCATTCTCATCCAGCACACCAAACCGATCTGCATCGCCATCTGTAGCCAGCCCCAGATCAAATCGTCTTTGAGACATGAGTTTAATCAGATCTTTTAAATACTCCGGCTTAGGCTCAGGCATGTTGCCACCAAACAGTGGATCCCGCCAGTTGTGTAATACTGCAACCTCCACTCCAGCTTCAATCAATATCTTGTCCAAATAATCACGGCTGGTGCTGTAGTTGGCATCGTAAGCAATTTTCAATCCGGCAGAACCAATCAGTTGCAGATCGACACGCGACCTTAACGCCTCTAAATACGGTGCCTGCGCGTCAAAGGTCGGGACCTTGAAAGCTTGAATCTCAGTAGCTGTTGCTGCACTCTCAACATAGCTGGAAATTTTCGCTGTAATCTCGTTTGTGGCCGGTCCGCCATAGTGTGGAATGTATTTTATGCCGCAGTATTCAGGCGGATTATGGCTGGCAGTCAG
Organism: uncultured bacterium; assembly: GCA_903835185.1. Lineage (GTDB taxonomy): Bacteria > Cyanobacteriota > Vampirovibrionia > Obscuribacterales > Obscuribacteraceae > CAILLX01. Next base: position 3,998 of record CAILLX010000241.1, read on the forward strand.
TTGCAACGCTCCGGCTGTAGGTTCAAGCATAACGGCCCAGGCGATAGCCGGCGTCGGAACATCTCGATCTGCCACCTTTGCCGGTATTCCCATTGACATTAATACTCGAGCAGCATGATAAGCAAATCTATCAGCAAGAAATCTGGTGTCGTATCCGACTAAAACAGGAACTCTTTTATCTCCTGCCCCTTGATAGTAGGTTTCCTCTATGTACTTACCAACCGCACAGGCAACTTTCCGCACATTCTCAAAAGTAAAGTCCTCGGCAATAATTGCCCGCCAGCCATCAGTTCCAAAGGTAATCTCAGCCATCGACTCCCTAACTTTCTTCTATTGTGACTAATAAAGCAGTCACACAAGTAGATCAAGATACTCCTGCACCGCTTCCCAGGCAGTCCCACCCTGCCATCTTCCCCGCCACATTTCTTTTACAGAACAACTTGCTGGTGGTAATACGCGCTCAGGACGCAGAGCCAGAAGCTCATCTTCTGACATAAACTCAACTAATGATCCGTCACGGCCATAAAAGCGCAGCCGGCTCACTTTATCACAGGGCAACAGCACCTGCTCGCCGTCCGTGACAGATACATCATGAAAGTGGGTCATCATGCGAAAGCCGTCATGGGTAAAAACAGCCGTGACTGCACCTTGATGCCTGGCACTTTCTCCTAGCTTACGGCGCTCTATGTGAAGACGGCGCACCAGATCAATACTTACTATCTGTCCGTCATGATTGTGAATCGCCACACATCCATGCGGATCTACAGTCATCGACTCGCCTACGGCCAGGGCACGACCATCAGGATCGCGCACCACTACTCCATGCCTGTCTCTCTTGCCAGAGCTGTGAACACGACCTTTTGAGTCTTTACGATAAAAAGACTCAAGATTTCCTTTGCTGTCATACTTCAGTGCCAGGCTCTCTCCAAAAGCAGAATGAACCTCCAACACCCGACCAAAAGCATCCTTAGTAATCTCAGCACCATCGACAAATGACTCGAACCTGAGCCCATCAGGTGCCTTGGTGATGGTCGGCACAAATCTCCGTCTGCTGTTTGTTGCAAACGCTGCCACCCTCCTTGTAACAGGCACAGCAACTTGAGCATCAGCAGCCAGGTGCTCTTGCTCGCTGGACACACTATCGTTCCCAAGCCCCATTCTGCTTGACCTGGCAACCACGCGATTGAGCGCCAAGAGCAGCTCCGCTGGGGTCTGCGCAGCGGTCGTTGCCAAATGCGTTGCACTTTGAACGCCTCGCTCTGCATCAACAGTGTGCAGACATTGGTTGAGAATTTCTTTCAGCTTAGCCGAAATTTCGCCAGCTTCTGTCCGCCGGCTATTTGTGCCAGAGACCTCCGGTGCCAGTTCCGTCTTCACTGCCGCTATTTCGTCGCAGCCGACTAAAGGTTTATTGTCAAAACTGAACAGCAACTCCAGCTCATCTGCTCTGGGCAAAACTGCCAAAGCCTGAGAAGGTTGTACCCAGAGCTGGCAATCGTCCTGGGAGCGAACCAGGGCGCGATTCTTGTGGCGTTGCATGTTTGTGAGGTCCATGCGGGCACTTCCCTGTCCGTTGCTCCACACTAGTGCGCACTGGCGGACAACTTTGAAGTAGTCCATTTTGCTCGCACCGTCCAGCCTCCTGGTCACAGGCTGCCACCTGATCGCGCTGCACCCAGCTGCCAAGGCTTCACAATATTAACATCTAGAATGGCGGCATGTTTAATCTTGATACTTGAGAACTTTTTATAGGCGACACAGAAACACTTTTTCAAGAGGTCTCACGCAGTTGTTGGCAGTCACATTCAGTGACTCATGAACTATCTTTGCTGGCTGATTGTTCAGTGACATCAACAGGCAGCCAGCCGCGCACCTGCAGCGACTCAGCCATACGGATGCCGGAGGTACGCTCATCGTAAATAGCCACTTGAAACTGAGCCATTGTTATCTTGCCCTGATCAAGCAGCATCTCGGCCAGTTTAAGAGAGTTCATCTCCTGCTGGGTGACATATCCAGAGTCAAGAACAAGTCGCTCTAATGGAATTTCTGGCGCTAAAGCTGTCTGGGCCAACAAAGCCTGTATCTCTGCCGGTCCTATAAACTGCGATTCCTTAAGCAGCTGTACCAACCTGGGCAGTTCGCTGACAATAGGCTGGGTCTTGGCAAGCTGTTCAAAAACAGCTTCACTGAGATCCTCAACTACATCTAGTGTGCCGTCCTCAGGAATCGCCTTATTCTGAATTAACCAGTGCCTGACAGCAAAAAGGTCATGGCTCAAGCGCAACCTGGACTTACGCAGAACAAAGCCAGCATCAAGTATCAGGCAATAAGCCTCCCTATTGTCTTTCACCTTCTCATTACGCAAAAATCTCTTAGCTACCCGCAAGAATGCAGACATGACCAGATTGGCTGACGCCTGCTGCTTCAAGCCAAGCAAATCGTAATAGCACAACGATGCCTCGTCAGCTGCAGGCTTGGGCGGCGGCAGCAGGTCAGGGAAAAGCTGATAGAGTTCGCGAGCAGAGGTCACTGAACCATTCACATCTCGCACAGCCCAACTCTGGCGCAGAGCCGCACACAGCACCTGTGATTCCAGCTCGACCTTATTCTTGGGTGAACCGCTTCTTTCTATCATTTTATAAGCGCTCCGTCGGCAACGCCTCCTCCGCGCGTCAAGTCGCTCGGCGGCCGACGGCTCAACGCCGCCGTTGCCTCTCTATCTTTCGTCTCTCTTCCTCCGTCGGCAACGCCTCCTCCGCGCGTCAAGTCGCTCGACAGACTATTGACCTCAGGAGGTCTTCTTCCGCTTTCTAATGTACCTTGATCCATTACCCAAGCAGTCCTTGTTGGAGGCTTCAACTTTTTTCGACCTCAAAGGCAAGCTCGGTATGCCCGACACGAATCTTGTCCCCTGACGACAGGACTTGCCTTTTCACGACCGGATGTCCGTTCAGCAATGTCCCGTTAGTTGAACCCAGATCTTCCAGCCAGAACTCACCATCTTCATAAGTAATCCAGGAGTGGTTCCTCGACGTAAATGTGTCGTCAGGAATAATTACCTGATTGGAAGTCCCACGACCAATCTTCACTTTACGGTTTTTCAGAGGAAATCGTTGTCCAGTCTTTTGCACAACTATGCTTACAGCTCGAGGAAGATCGTCAGCTTCGAGCAGATCGGTAGACTTGGCATAGTCCAGCTGAAGGCTCTTTAGATCCAGATCAGTTACTGTTGCACAATAAACGCATCGGCTATCAGCTGGGGTAGGCCGACCGCAAGTTAGACAAGGTTCAATTGCTTTTTCAGTCATTCAGCTGGTACCGCTTTTTCGCACCAATACTACGTTGCCTGTCACTTATTATATAGTGAAGCGTTAACAAGACCTCAAAAGAGAGCAGCAAAATCCAGAACTACTTGCCGAGCCGCAATTCATAACCTTTATGGCTGGGAGCAAGCTGGCTATCCAGTCGTCCTGTTCTCCGCAACCCTTATTCCTGCTGATTTTGCTGAGATAGACACAGCAGCCCTCAGCTGAGCGCCTAAGGACACCCAGCTGCTCGCTCAGCTAAACTTCAAGACCAATCTCCCGCAGCACCTCCGGTGTCTCCTCATAGCACTTTTGGATAGTGGCAATCTCATCGGCAGTGGCATGAGAGAGGAACTCTTTGAGAGCCTCAAGCTGTTCGGGATGCAACTTACGTCTGGCAAAAGTGACTGCCCGAGCATCCAAATCAGGCACGCAGCTCCGTCAGATGACCGGTGGCTCCACCAGGTAGCTTAGCGGTCCCTCGTCATAGATATTTGTCACATGCGTCACCGTAAGAACGAGCTGAAATGTCGCTAAAAGTAATTTAATCAGCACCCTCTTTCTTGTCAAATATGTGCCAGGCATCAACAATCAGCAACACCTGAGCACAATAGCTGCTCTGAAAACACTCGCAACTTGTTGATGCCTGTAATCAACCGGACCAGAAGCTGAAAATGGAGATGAGCCTGCCTATAAGCAAGCTCATCTCCTAAAAATAACTGTTTTGTAGTTGTTCTTAAACTGCAAGAGCTGTTATATCGCCGGCTGCTACCTCTTTATTCTCCTGAACCTCAGCCTTCTTGGACCGGAAGCAGTAAGTGCAATATACCGGTCTGTATCCTTTAGGTTGAAACGGAACCCTCGTCGGCACGCCACATTCCGCACAGTTCACTTCAGTGGTGCGGCTGGGATCGTCCCCACTACGCTGGACCCTCATTAGCAGGCGACAGTTAGGACAGCGCTTTGGTTCATTGACTAGACCTTTGGCGCTAAAAAATTCTTGCTCGCCTACTGAAAAAATAAAAACCCTGTTGCAATCGCGACAGGTCAAGTTTTTCTCCTGGATTGCCATATACCGACATACCTGCGCTAATAGACCCACCTTATTAAGCCTCTTCGCGCCTTCTTTCTCGCCGGTGACATCATGCGACATTAAGCGCTCAATTGTAGGCTATGTTCGACACAATAACATGCAGCTCTTGACACCGGTATCCCTCTTTGCCTCACTCTAGGGTAAATGCCATACGAATATAGCAGTTGCATATACCGGCATTGATCAAACTCATTACACAAACGATTAGCCACAATACAGCCTGATCTGCTTTATGCAGTCACTTTCAGTTGTGCCGGACAGGGAAGCTTGCAGCAGGCAAGAAACATTGCAACACCGCAGCTTAAACCTGAGCAGGCAGAGCAGCTTCAAAGCGCTCAACGCTGTCGCGAATAGACACCGACATCAAGAGAGACAGCCCGTCCGCAAAAATGAGCAGCAGCACCAACCATAGCTGCATTATCTGTACACAATACCAACTTGGGGGTATAAACAGGGACTGGGGAAAGCTCCTTGAGTCTTGTACGCAGACCTTGATTAGCAGCAACTCCTCCAGCCAGCACAATCCGATTGGCACCTAAATCTCTTTGCACTTGCAATGTCTTCTTAATCAAAACACGCACAACTGCATCCTGGAAAGAAGCTGCAAGATCTGCGGTAGGCAACGGCGGTTCCAGTTTTTCAACAGTGCGCTTCACTGCTGTCTTCAAGCCGCTGAAGCTAAAGTCATAACCAGGCACCACACCTTCTGGAAATTTGAATGCCTTAGCATCACCCTGAGCAGCAAGCCTGTCAATTGCCGGACCACCAGGATAACCAAGACCGAGCAGACGAGCAACTTTGTCATAAGCCTCTCCGGCAGCATCGTCACGTGTTTGTCCCAATATCTCTCCGTCGCTGTAGCTGCGGAAATGGATAATCTGAGTGTGCCCGCCAGAAACGAGCAAAGCTACAAAAGGAGGTTCGAGATCGCTGTCTAAATAGTTGGCACACACATGAGCCAACAGGTGATCTACAGCAAGCAACGGACGCCCCCAAGCCCAGCTTAACGCTTTGGCTGCTGAAAGCCCGATCAATAAGGTACCGACCAAACCAGGGCCTACAGTACAAGCGATACCGTCAAGCTGTCGCGGACTGATTGATGCTGCCTTCATAGCATCCTCTATCACAAAATTGATAGTCTCAAGATGCTTACGCGCTGCCACTTCAGGGACAACTCCTCCAAATTCCTGGTGCACATCGATTTGCGACAGCACTATACTGGAGAGAATTCTTCGCCCATTTTCTACGACAGCAGCAGCTGTCTCATCACAACTTGTTTCAACACCCAGGTAAATAGCCATTCTTGATTAACCGCATACGCCCTGTCTCGCCAGCCGGCATCAAGCTGCGGCTTGGGCACAGAGACGGTGATCGATTTTACCTGATTGCAGCCAGGAAAGAGACTTCACAGTTATAAGCTTACCTGCCTGCTCCTGCTAAACCGGCAAAATTAACCTGCTTGCCAGCCTTCACCTGTTGACAATTATTTGAAGGAAAAGTAACATTCAGCCATCTGATTTCAAATCTTGTAACAACTGCCAGTGCTACGGTTTGGGTTAGGTCCGGTAGCCTTATCTGCTGCCGAGAGAACTTACTACTCTTTAGAAAAGCGCTCTGTACGGCAGTACAGCTGGCATGAGCAAAGTTACAGCTCATTTAATCGATTGAGCAAAGAACAGACAAAATGATACCAATGGCAGTGGCATCATTTGACGAGGTCCCGAGGTGCAACACAGAAGTGATCATTCACCCTTTGCCTATACAGTTCACCCTTATCAATCCGTTTCAAAGCATGGCAACAGTCGTCCTCTTCCATTTAAACTCGATTAATTTCGGGTATAAGAGTGTTGAAAGCCTGGCATCTGAAAGCATAACGTCAAACGGGGAGTCTTGGGCAGACTCAACAGCTAATAATTGCAGGGTCATCAATTATGTTGAAGGTTAAACGATTACCTTTGTTCTGTTCTCTTTTAGTCTGTGCCTGCGGCACACCAGCTCTGGCACAATGGGCAGACCTCAACCTTGGTGGAGGTGGTGGTCCTGGCGTTGATGTGCATATGAGCCCCTCCGGACCAAGCGCTTATGTCAACCTGGGTATACCCGGCGCTCCTGGCCTGAATTTTTACAATAAGCCAAGCTCGTCTCGAAGCGCTGGCGCTCCTGGCGCTCAACGTCATACCACCAACCCTACCTGGCAAGATGTCTGGGAGGTTCCAGCACCAGGCAACTTCGAGGCGGGAGTTGGCAGCACTATGCCTACAGGAAAACAGGGCTACACTGGGATTAACGGTAAACGTCTTAGTCCGTCCAACACAGCTATTATGGCACCGGGCAGCGGTATGACCAGAGCGATCCCTGGAGCAGGGTCCGGTTTTGGCTTCCCAAATACAGGAACCACTCCATATAAGGGTCCCTATACAGGCGCCGCCATTCGTGGAGCAACACTCCAACCCACATGTACTAGCAGTGTGGGGCTTAATATCATCAGTCCGGCCAGTCGAGGACCAGTAGTTCCAACTCAGCCTGACATAAGTACAATAACTCCGGGCTCGGCTATACAGGCGACTGCTGCCCCGATGTCAGCGCCGCCGGTTCCTACCGCTACGGCAGCGCCGCCAGCTCCTGCCCAAGTTCCAGAGAAAGTGAGCGATCAGCTCATTCGGTAATACAGCACCTCCTAATTCCATAGAGAGAACAACAGTCAGTCAGCCAAAAGCTGAATAACACGCAGAACAAAGAGCTGACACACCCATATTTGTTGAACGTTTGACCTTATAAGAGAACTGCAAAATGTTGAAGCAATCATTACCAGCAATAGCACTATTAATTTCAATTGGACCTGGGTGGGCTCAAGGTTTCAACATATTCTTCGGCAATTCGGGTACTAACAGCGCCGGCTCCCCAGGCACTCAGATGCATGTGAGCCAACCCACCGGGGTCGACAGTCCTCGACAGATCAAAACTACACGCAAACCTCAGCTGCCACGTGCCAGCAGCGGTATGCTCTCTCCACAACTTGGCGGTCCCGGGCTACCGCCTACCTGCCTGGACAGCTTTGTCAGAGAAGCTGGAGGTAATGCTTCCAATATTTATGGCGATGAAGGAACAACCAAAGAGCCGCCTCTGAACAACTTCACTCGCAATAACCGCATTGACGCAGGCATTCTGAATAATAACGCCGGGCTGACCACCGGACATGAAAGTAGCCTGCCATCTGCCTGGGGTGGAGATGAGTTTGTTAAGAACGAAGGTACCATGGTCTCCGGCGATCACGCGCTGCGCGGGACTAACGGGAACGTCACCGGTGTCTACAACCCGGGCAATGGATTAGCGGGTGCATCTCCCAGCGGAGGCAGTTACAATCCTAACAACCAGTTCGTTAATGCCGATGGTGGCGGCTCCAGCACACCTGCGACTGCATCACCAGCAACCCCACCCAATAATAACCCACCGGCGGAGGACAACACAGCCCCAGTCGGTCCAAACAATCAACTGCCTCCTTCACCAGCAACCCCACCCAGTAATAACCCGCCGGCGGAGGACAACACAGCCCCGGTCGGTCCAAACAATTAACTGCCTCCTTCACCAACGGCACCACCCAGTAATGGTCCAAGGAGCAGTGGCGGCTGCGTGTACAGGTGAGCAGCTACCTTCCTATCAGTTTGCGAACTCTCTTTGCAAGCCAAACATGGCCACGCATCTTATAATAAAGTGTCTGCTCAAGAAAAGGAGAAGCAAATGGTTGAAGTCATATCAACACTCAAAGCTCCCAAAGCAATAGGACCATACTCGCAAGCTGTTGTGGCTGCTGGGTTTGTCTTTGTCTCAGGGCAAATACCGCTCGATGCGACCACAGGACAGCTCACTGCCGCTTCCATTGCCGAGCAGACCAAAACAGTTTTGACCAATCTGGAAGCTATTCTGGAAGAAGCAGGTTCCAGTATGGCCAGAGTGGTAAAGACCACTGTCTATCTTACTGATATGGGCAACTTCGACGAGATGAACCAGGTATACAGCCAGTTTTTCACAAGCAACAAACCAGCCCGGGCAACTGTAGAGGTCTCCCGCTTACCTAAAGGTGTTGCTGTCGAAATTGATGCCATAGCAGTCATCAATTCGACCACTTAGCACCATATATGCCACCACTATCTATAACACAGATTGTCTGCTTCTTTGTTGTGGTTATTGCAGCGGCATGCGATTTGCGTACTAGAAAGATTCCTAACGTTCTCACCTTTCCAGCAGCAGCTGCAGGAATCACACTGCAATTCATCCTCTCCGGTCCGCAAGGGGCACTGGCAGGGATAGAAGGGTGGTTTGCAGCTGCTGGCATTATGCTTGCCACGCGATTGTTAGGCTGGCCGTTCGGCATGGGTGACGTGAAGCTGGTTGCTGCCATTGGCAGCTTTGTCGGCCCATCACTCATCCTCCTTGTATTCTTCTACTTTTTTATCTCTCTTGCCCCTGTAGCCTGGTACCGCATGTTCTCAGCATTTCCCTGGCGGCAGATATTTAGCGCACTGCCGCTGCTCATAACCACAGGCAACCTGTCCGCACTAGCCAATTTAGACTGGACCCGCTTTAACACAGCACGTCGCTCTTCGTTGCTGTTCGGACCGTTCTATGCCGTAGGCACAGCCTGTGCCTTTCTTCTTGAGCGACCCACACGGATATTCCTCGGATTCTACTGAGTGGGTACAACTTTCTTACCACACTTCAATTTGATCACCAACAGCTGTGGCAGTGGCTGCTATCGTTCCGGCAGGCAGCTCCAGACATCCATATGCCTGGCTGTAAACAGCTGAAATCTGCCCCGGTTGAATAGATTCCACAGTGGCAACAACACGCCAGAGCCGATCAAGAAAGACAGCATCAATGGCATAAGTCATACCAATCATATGGATACCGGTGCACCGCTCAAGATAGAGCGCTTCTCCTGGTTCGAGCGGCCGGCTGAAAAGTAAGCCGCGCAGCCTGCGAAAAACAGTCCTGGCAATCTGGGCTCTCACAGCTAGATCTTGGGCACGAGTTGCATTGCGGAAATGCATTACCCTATTTGTGTCCACCAAAGACAGGACCGAGAGAGTTCATGATAGTGATGACGGCAGGACCAAGCATCGGGCAGAGGATCAAAGGCATAATGAAGAACATGATGACCGGCACCATTTTTACCGGTGTCTTGGAAGCCTCCTCCTCTTTTCTCCTTCGTGTCTTTTCGCGCAGCGCCTCAGCTTGAGCTCTTAGCGGGTAGCTAATGTCAGAACCTTTTGTTTCCGCAGCAATCAGCGCTGCAGCCATATTTTGCAGCTCATCAACTCCACAGCGCGCACCCATGTCGGCTAGCGCGTGAGCCACTGATTTGGCAAAAATTTTCACATCATTAAGAAGCTGTCTCATCTCGCCACCCAAGATTGGGCAGGAATCAGTCACCTCTTTAGAGACTTTATCCACACAACTGAGCAGACCGAGACCGGCTTGAGCACAGACTATAAGCAGGTCGATAATAGTTGGCAGCTCCTTAAGAATGTCTGTCTGTCTTTTTCTAACACGTTGAGCCAGGAAAAAATTGGGAATTGCCCAACCAACTAAAGCAATGACAGGAGAGAAGAAGATCATCTTTGGATCTCCGTTGCCGGCAGCTGACATCAAGCAAATCACTACTGATGCGAGTACAAACAAAGTCTTGATCCCAATAAACATCGCCAGGTGCTGCGTGGTCCGGTAGTTGCCTTGTATCAGCAAAGCACTGGTACGTTTATCAGCCAGCCCGGGAAGAAGCCCTAGAACAACCTCACCTATAGTCTTGCAGACAGCGAGCAAGGTCGACTCTTTGGGAGCTTCGGCAGCTGTCTCATCAGTTTGTTTGCGCGTACGCACACGAACAGCATAAGTGTCGACATACTGAGTGAAAACAGGCTGCAAGAGAACAAGTCCGAGCCCAACCACGGCTACGAAGGTCACAATACCGATGAGCATTGCCATTTGATTTAGACCTCAAAAGTTGTAATTTTCATCAGTAACCAGAAGCCGATAGCTTCCCAGATGATGAGCAGTATAAAAACTATGCGGGCAATCGGATGATTAAAAAATGGGATCATATAGCTCGGTGTCATTACATAAGTAAGAGCCGTAATCCCGTAAGGCAAGAGTCCGATAAAACCTGCAGTTGCTTTGCCTTGTGCTGTCAGACTGTTCATAAAGTCACGCAGTTTAAAGCGCTCACGGATGGCATTTGCAATAGTGGCAACCACATCAGCCAGATTAGCACCGACATCCTGACTGATATAGACAGCCTGAGTCAACAGCTTGAAATCGGGCGTGTGGATGCGCGTAGACATCTCATGCAAAGCTTCTCTAAATGATTTTCCGAGTTGCAGAGAGATTAACGCCCGCTTGAACTCAGATCGAATCGGATCAGGAGCGGTCTCGGCCAGCACCTTGAAAGTCTCCACGACTGGCGAGCCTGCACGCAGCGAGCTTACCATCGACTCAAGCACCTGAGGCAGCTGCTCTGTCATCTTTGCCTGACGTTGTTTAGCCAGCCATTTTAGATAAGAGATGAAACCGGCAGCTCCTATAGGAGCACCAAAAATCAGTCCGACAAGAAGAAGATCAGGAGAAGCCAAATAAGCGGCAATCATAAGACAGATGGAAGAACCAACAGTGGCACAGATCCACTGCGCCTTTATACTGTCATATTTTGCTTCCAACCCGGCTTCCGCCAGTATTTTGGAGAGATAGTCAGTACGCTGAGTAGTAAAGATATTTTCCTGAGCATCAAGCGGCTGTTTAGAAGACATCCTCTTTTGATGCTTTTCCAGCCTTGTCAGTTCATCGGCATGCTGGGCTCGGCTTGCCGCAATTAGAAACAGACCGGCAATTATTACTACCGCAAAAACAATGCAGCCAACTAAATTTACAGCACTCATCCTGCCCCTTCGCTCAGCGCAACCACTCAAGCTTGAACGGCACGGCTTCTTGTTCAAGTTGCTCCATAAATTTGGGTGGCAAACCTGAACCAACGTGCCTACACTTAAAGAACCCGCGTGGATCACGTCCTTCGCGTTCCAGATGGAAAAGGGTATTGATGGCTATCACGTCCCCTTCCATACCTGTAATCTCAGCAATTTCTGTCACTCTGCGGGTACCATCCTCGAGACGCCTGATCTGAATAATTACCTGCAACGCCGAGGCGATTAGTTCGCGAGCAGCTCTCGGTGGCATATCCACACCAGCCATAAGAATCATGTTCTCAAGCCGCTTGGTGCAATCTCGAGGAGAGTTGGCGTGGATGGTAGTCATTGATCCGCCGTGACCTGTATTCATAGCTTGAAGCATGTCGAACGCCTCTTCACCACGGCACTCCCCAAGAATGATGCGGTCAGGACGCATACGCAGGCAGTTGATCAGACACATACGCTGCGTAATCTGACCTTTCCCTTCAGTATTGGGCGGTCTTGTCTCCATCCGGATCCAGTGCTCATGTTGCAGCTTCAATTCAGCAGCGTCTTCAATTGTAATAATGCGCTCGCGCGGATTTATGTGTGCCGAAAGAGCGTTCAACAAGGTGGTCTTGCCAGAGCCGGTACCACCAGAGATGATCATGTTGACACGGCCTTTGACACAAGCCTTAAGCACCTCGGCCATCGGTACCGACATGGCACCTTTTTCGCACAGCTGCCCGAGCGACATAATTGAGGTACCGAAACAACGGATTGTCAGTGTCGGTCCATCAATAGTTACTGGCGGGATAGTAGCGTTGACACGAGAGCCGTTAGGGAGACGAGCATCAACCATAGGAGAGTTGTCATCAAGACGTCTGCCAAGTGGTTGAATAATCTTGTCGATAGTCTGCCGCAGATGCCGCTCATTTTCAAAAACAATACTGGTCTTCTCTAGCCGTCCATGCCGTTCGACATAGATCGAACCAGGACCATTAACGCAGATGTCACCAATGCTCGGATCTCTCAACAGCGGACCTAGTGGGCCGAAGCCAAACACTTCATCCAGGATATTCTGGAGCAGAATCCCCTTCTCCATCATAGTAAGAGGGGCTGGATCTGAGTTGACTATCTCTCTAATCCTGGCTCTCACCTGAGCCTGGGTATCTTCGCTTATCTGCGTCATTCTCGAAGTATCAAGTTCGCGCCTCAACTGATCAATAATCAGCTTTTCACGCTCGCGGATAAGACCTTGATTGGTGGAAAACTTTCCAAGCTCCTGTTGCGGCTCGGCAGTTGGCATTGACGAATGTTCATCTTTGGCATCGACACGCTCTATATCTGACCGTGAAAGCGAAGCAGCTGCCGATCCCGGTCCTCCAGAAGTAGCTGCTGCTGAGCCCGGTCCTCCAGGACCAGCCAACCCGCTGCCACCGCCCCCTGTTCGCGCCATCTGCCCGCCTTGCTGCGGCACAGGTGCTACTTCGCCGGCTTGTCGCTGCCTGACTAACTGCCCCATCAACGAAGAGGTTGGACGTGCCGGCAAGTTTTGATCTTTTCTTTCGTCAGACATATTCTTCTGCCTCCACCTTTATTTACGTTTGCCAAAGATGGCCGGCAAGCGGAAGCCACCGCCTTTCTCGCCTGCACCTGCAGTAAGAAGGAGCTGCTCACCACCGCTGATACGGCGGGCCAGAGAATCCAGCGCCTTGCCGAGCGCTGTGTGCCCTGGAGCTATCTGCCCTTGATTGTTCACCCATTTGGCTGTCTTTGTATCAGCCGGGATTTCGGCAAACACAGGATAGTTCAAATTAGCCCGACACTCAGAAAGGACATCTTGTGGAAGCCACTCAGACCGGTTAATACAGAGTAAAAGTTTTTCCTGGTTGTAATGCGCCTTAAAAGTGTCAAGGCATTTACGGGCATTCAAGATGGCTGCCCAGTTGTATTCTGTAAGAACTACAACATGATCGGCCAGGTCAAGAGTAGCAATTGCCCGCTCGTCAAGCAGGTTCTTAGGCAGGTCTACCACAGTAAACCTGAACTCCTGCTTGGCTGTAAACAGAATCTCCTGTACCTGCGCCGCATAAATATCGCCTATATCTTCAAGCTCCGGAGGAGCTGCCAGAACACTCAGTTTGTCGTCATACTTAGTCATCAAATTGCGCAAGTAGGTAGCGTCAAAATTAGTGTGCGAGAAGTCAATTGTGCTTAAGCTGAATGTAGGCTCAAGATTAAGATAGTGCGCCACCATGCCAAACTGGAGGTCGAGATCGACAATGCATGTCTCGCCATATTTGCCCAGATAACCAGCGAGATTGGTGACAATGGTTGTTGCACCAATCCCGCCAGTTGGACTGAACACAGCGATACATTTTCCAGAAGCAGTGGACGTTGATTCGGACTGGTGCTTGAGCTGGATGCTCTGTACGGCGGCAGGTAAATCTGTACGCCAGCGCTCGGCATCCAGGAAGTCTGAGGCGCCAAGTCGATAGGCAGTGCGGATCAACTCAGGATCCGGCACTTCATAACTGACGAAGAAGTAGAGTTGCGGGAAAGTTTCCCGCAACTCTGCTAACAACGACAGTCCCCGAACTGGAGCAGGAGAAAGTTCGATCCAGACCAACTTGGGATGTAAGCTGCCGATCTGTTCGCGAGCCATTCCACCTGATACCGTCCCCACGAGAGCCAGTGTTGGCTGGCTGTGGATGAGATCTTCAATGGTCTGGCGTTTGTCCAAACCAGCGTCACAAACAAGTAGTGTTGTCAGTTTCATAACACTCCTAACTCCTGTCCCTTATCTCCTCTAGCCTTGTACCCACGAAAATAAGCAAGATCACACAGCGCTATGATTTTGGCACTGAAATGACTTCTTTCTTACTTCCGGACCATATCTCGATCTCGTGCATCGGAGGCGGCGGTGGTACTGCCGGCACTACTCCTGCGCCGTTTGGCACGCCAGGTAGTGGCGGCGGAGGCAGATTTGGAGGTGGGGCGATAGCCACAGCCCTGGGATGCTCAAACATCGAAGCTATGTCGACAACAGCAACAGGAGTATGATCCTTGTCATTTCTCAGTGTGAGGTAGACTCTGGCGGCAGCTGCAACAGCTTTGATTAGCTTGTTGGAGTCGTCCGGAGTAAGAGCTACAGTCACTGAGGTGGCAGGATTGGCTGCTCCGCCGGCTGTTTTCTGGAAGCTACCACCACAAGCAATCACTTCAACATCAGACAAAATCGGGGCGGCCTTGGTCTGAGGACCGCTGCCAACTACGCCAACAATATCTACATGACTGCCAGGAGCGACAAATCCAGCCACTCCAGTAGTAGTATCAACACCAAAAGTAACAGCCCTATGTCCTTCCTTAATTACAGACTCAATACCCACTTGTTGCACAGCAGCTGCATGCTCACTAGTAGTAAAGTCATGTGCGGTCACCAATTGACCGGCTGGAATTCCATACTTGGCGATACGCCCAATAGCCATTGAGGTGGTCGAGAAAGCGTCCACAGGAGCTTTTCCTGCTTCTACTTCCTTCTCTTCTAACACATCAGCAGATACGGTTGCCCCTTCTGCAATGTCTTTAGTCGTATAGACTACCTTTGTTTTTTGCTCATACTTGGCTTTGAGCGCCTCTTCCTGTTGTTTTGTCTTCCTTTCTGCCTCTCCTATGTAGCCGGTTGACCACATAGTCGCAACAATCGCAAGCCCAACAATTATCAAGAGCATGACAACTGGAGGCATGCGCGAAAGGCTCACCATAAGTGCTCGTAATGGATTCATTACAGTTTCCCCTTCTAGAAGAGAAAGATTAACCAGATACTATTAACGCACATTGGAACAAGTTGGACAATGCCTGCACTTGCCACAGCCAGAAGTTGGCTGAGTCAGACAAGCTTACTTAGTGACAATCAGCTCTTGGCAAGCAGATCGAAGCTGTGTCCCAAATTGAGGAGGAAGGCTCTCGCGAACCATCCTCCTCTCATTACTTATTCTCTTTCTTATTAAGCAACGTAGATCGTGGCTAAAAACCAGCGCTTGCGCGCTTTTACTAGCTGGGGGTGTAGGTAGCCAGCTGATTCAACTGCGACGCAACTGCAGAAAATGCCAGTGAAATAGACGAAGCCAATGACCCCTTTACTGTTGCAAATACAAGACCTACTAAAACTGCTACGAAGGCAAGGACAGCCCCATACTCTGTAATACCTTGCCCTGACTCATCCGTCATAAAGAAATTGACCCAGCGACTCATCTTTTCCAACATATAAACCTCCAATACAGCATTGTCAGATCAGGATTCAACAGTATTCCATCGCTTCTGGAAACCTGGTCGGTAACCGGAGCTATTCTATCCGCCTGAAGTTGCTGTAATAAACAAATGAATAAAATTTAGTAAATGTGGACATAAAAACATTACTGCGAATATCAATTTGTCAACCGCACCTCCTTCGCAACTGCCATCTTTAAATGCATACCCACACTTACAGACGATATAACACCTATAAACGTTTATTACAGTTAAGGTTGGACGCTTGCAGGGGAAGCGTCCAACCTTGCTTACACCATGCTTGATTGCACCGCCGAGCCAGTTTGATTAAGCTAGAATAGCAGTAGACACTAACGCTTCATAATGTGCACAGACATCCATGCCTTCTCAATCAACGACAGTCAGTCACCAGCTTGCCACTACCTTCCTTTCAGAACAGATGCAAGACGGCTGGTGGCCGTATCAAAGCGGACAGGGGGCAGCCACTGAGCCCACTGCCTGGTGTGCTCTTGCCCTTGTCAACAATGAGTCGGCCCGGAAGGCTGCTGCCCGTTTTTTGCAGAAATCGCAAAATAAAGATGGTGGTTGGTCGACAACCCCGGGAGCAGGACCATCTGATTGGACATCAAGCCTGGCGCTGCTAACTCTGAATCAAATTGCTCCCGATCTTGAATCTTGCATAGGACAAGCAGTGTCCTACCTGCTCAATCACCGCAGCGAACTTTTTGATCCGTTAACCGTGCCGTCAATCTTTCTTTTGTGGGTACTGTGCCAGAAACATTTAATGCGTGGCTGGCCCTGGAATGCTGGTTCGTTTCACTTTGTGGAACCTACAAGCTATGCAATGATAGCGCTACGCCAGAGCTGGCGATGCCGCCAGAAGGAGATTAGCTCTGCACTAGCCTGCGCCGAGGACCTTCTGTTTTATAACGCCTGTGCAGGCGGCGGCTGGAATTCTGGCAATCGCAAGATACTTGACTGGCTGGTCCCACCTTATCCAATAACTACAGCACAAGCTCTCATCGCCCTGCAACATTTACCCGAGGCTCCGGCAGTACAATCTGGACTGGCATATCTAACGAAAGTGTCTCAAGAAGAAAACACAGTTTTGTCGTTATCCTGGGCAATACTGGCTATAGACGCTCTCGGACAAGGGATATCACAACAGTTGACAGCACTGTTGGCTCACCAGGAGGAGAATGGCAGTTTTGGCACTCCTTTCAAAACTGGACTGGCAGCATGCGCTCTGGCAGCAGCCAACGGCGCTAATCCTGTTAAATCTGGCATCCCGGAGATCTTCCCATGACAGATGCCGCCAAACATACACGAAGAGCTTTCTTGCAAGCAGCAGCAACAACAGTGGCACTGGGCGGTTGCGGAGTGCATATGAACGCCCCGGACAAGACTCCTCTTCATGCTACACCGGCAGCTTGTGCAAAGCGCTATAGCGGGCAATCGACCGTGTCTCTGGTCAGTTGTGAATCTTACGAAGAAGACATATTCAAACTTCTCAAAGCCAACTTGGTTGATCTGGGGCTTCCCAGTCTTAAAGGCAAGACAGTCGTGTTGAAGCCAAATATGGTTGAATTCCGTCCTGAGCGCCCGCTCACAACTGCCGCAGCGTTGCTTACTGCTGCTGCCGAACTGGTCGACTACCTGGGAGCCCGAAAGGTTATCGTAGGCGAAGGACCAGGACACTTTAGAGACACAGACTACCTCCTGGATGCCACCGGTATAGGAGCTGCCTGCGCCAAGCTAGGAGTACCATTTGTCGATCTTAATCTGGACGAGCTTGAAAAAGTGGAAAACTGCGACGGCTTAACAAGGATGAAACATTTCTACCTGCCAAAAACCATCTGCACTGCCGACGCAGTCATCTCTTTGCCCAAGCTGAAAACACACCACTGGGTGGGAATGACCGCCTCGATGAAAAATATGTTTGGAACAGTACCAGGCAGGAAATATGGCTGGCCAAAGAATATTCTTCACTGGCTGGACATCTCATCTGCCATTATCGATCTCGTACATCTTGTGCGCCCTTCATTTGCCATAGTCGATGCAGTTATCTCAATGGAAGGTGACGGACCGATTAACGGCATAGCAAAAAAGAGCAATTTCATTGCCATCGGAGCTGATCTTGCTGCAGTGGATGCCACCTGTGCTCGCGCCATGGCAATCAATCCATCCGACCTGCCTTATTTGAGGCTTGCCGGTGAAGCTGTAGGCAATATTGACATAGCAGATATCCAACTGCTTGGGACACCGCTTGAAAAATTACGCCGGTGCTTTGCATTACCTGTCACTTTCAGCTCCCTGTCTCACTCGTCTCAGACTCAATCAATTTAAGAACCGGGAGTGCTAGAATCAGTGCCGTACAGCGTAAGGACGCGACCGCTGGGCGGCTCGCGAGCCGCCCCTACAAGTTGCCGACCGCTTATGGTGCTAGAATCAGTGCCTGCTTGCCGAGAGCTCTTACTCCCACTCAATAGTAGCCGGCGGCTTAGAAGTAATGTCATAGACGACACGATTGACTCCCGGCACCTCGTTGACTATGCGGCGCGAGATTGAATCAAGCAGATCGTAAGGCAATCGTGCCCAGTCAGCTGTCATACCATCTTCAGATGTGACTGCCCGGATGACAATCTGATTTTGATAAGTGCGCTGATCACCCATCACACCAACCGATTTGGTCGGCAGTAGAACACCAAAGATCTGCCAGACCTGGCGATAAAGTTTGTGGGACTTAATCTCTTCCCTGATTATCCAGTCAGCCTCGCGCAAAGTCCGCAGTCTGTCTTTTGTCACTTCTCCTAAAACTCTTATAGCCAGCCCCGGGCCAGGAAACGGGTGCCTGACTCTAATCCCTTCAGGGACACCGAGCTCCAGCCCTACTTTACGTACCTCGTCTTTAAACAGTTTAGAGAACGGCTCAATCAGCTTGAATTGCAAATCTTCAGGCAAGCCCCCCACATTATGATGCGACTTGATCTTCACAGCTACCCGCTCGCCTGTCTTAGGATCAACCTGAGTGCCGGCTGATTCAATAACATCTGGATACAATGTGCCCTGCGCAAGAAAATCAAACGGTCCAAGCCTTTTCGACTCTTCTTCAAAAACGCGAATAAACTCAGCCCCAATAGCTTTGCGCTTCTCTTCCGGATCAACCACTCCTTTGAGCCTTTCTAGAAAACGATCACGAGCCTTGATGAAGTGAACACTGATATTGAAATCACGTTCGAAAGTCTCAACCAACCACTCAGGCTCATTCTTACGCATAAAGCCCTGATCTATAAACATGCAGGTGAGCTTATCACCTATGGCCTGATGGAGAAGAAAAGCAAGAGTTGAGCTATCAACTCCGCCAGAAAGAGCGAGAAGAACACGCCTTTCACCAGCCTGCTCCTTTACCTCTGCTAAAGCAGCACCGATAAATTTATCCATTGTCCAGCTCTGCGTGCATTTGCAAAGATCTACAACAAAGTTGCGTATAATCTCCTGCCCGCCTACTGTGTGAATCACTTCCGGGTGAAACTGTACCCCGTACCATAGGCGCTCTTCATCGGCAATGGCAGCAACCGGAGTATCCATAGTTCTGCCTGTAATCTCGAATCCAGGCGGCAACTGAGTGACGCTATCGCCATGACTCATCCAGCTTTCAACAGCCGGATCAAGACCGTCGAAAAGTCGTCCGTGGCGAATAATACTCACTGTGGCGCGCCCATACTCTCGCACATCAGAAGGTTCAACAGTTCCACCTAACTGGTGCGCCATCAGTTGCATTCCGTAGCAGACACCAAGGACAGGCAGCCCCAGTTTCCAGATCTCTTTATCAACTGTGGGAGCGCCATCATCATAGACGCTACTCGGTCCGCCTGACAGTATAATACCGCGTGCATTAAGTCGCTTCAGTTCAGCAGCCGAAGTGCTGCACGGCAGCAGTTCGGAATAAACATTCACTTCACGAATGCGGCGAGCAATTAGTTGAGAATATTGCGAGCCAAAGTCTAGAATGGCGATACTGTCAGCAAGTGCATTGTCAGGACGCCTTCTTGATTCCTGGGCAGTTTTTGTCGTAGTCACTATATTTACCTGTCCCCTTGTCTCACCTTGTTTGTAGCAGATTATGCCTGAGTACGCTCACTGTCAATGTCTGCCAAAATCTGCAGCTGCCTCTTGCTCCTCAGAAGTTGGCTCCATCAGTGCCCACAACCGGCACACCCAGAGCAGCTCGCCGGTTGGCAACTGTCAGGCTGACACACTCTAAAACAGCCAGCACATAAAGAAAGGCAAAGAGAGCAACAACTGCAGCCGGGCTGACCCAAGAAGAGTGCAGCATTATAAGGGCATAGTAGATATTTACAAACGTCCACACAGCCACAACAGCATGGCGCAAAAGCCGTGTCGGACTGCTCCAGGTTCGGCAAAAAATTAGCCATCCGGCCAAAACCATTACGCAAAGATCATAAACAAACAGATATGGTGATACAAGCGGCAGCACAAGCAGAGCAACAGTTACGCAGAAAGACAGTACATCCCCTTGTCCACCAGGTCCTTCTCTCTTCATCCTGCTTGCTGAACTGCCAGCTATAACGAGGCTACCCTGTGAGTTCACGTCCGACTTGATAAGCCTTGACAGACACCAGACTGTTGCACCAGCGACGGTGGCTGCCAGAGCATAGAAAACCGGACGCAGCAACTGGTGCAGACTGGCAGGCGCTGCGAGCAGGACCAGTCGGGGCAATGACACTACCAGATGAGCCGGGATACCTTGTCTTGGATCGGCATAGACAATGTCGCTTGTCTTGAGACAGTCAAGCCAGTTGAAAAATAAAGACGGGGAAGTGCAACAAATATTGACTCCGAGCCACAAAACCGTACCAGCCAATAAAGCCAGCAGGCACTTCGGGCGTCCTGCCAGAGCATAAGCAGCAGCCACCATTGCCGCCACTAATAAGAGCTGTGGCTTAAAGATGAGCAAAGACCACGCCAGCCCAGACAGATAAGGTCTGCTGCGCTCAAGAAGGCAGTACCCTGCAGCCAACGGCAGCAACCCCAGCACAATACCCACCTGACCAATCCAGATAGTCACAGCTACTGGCAGAAACAAAATGCTGACTCCGGACAGATGAGCTGCTTTGCTCCTGCGTTCAACCACCAAGTAGGCACATATATAAAGAGCCGCCACAGACAAGATCTGGAAAAGCACAAGTGCCTGTACAGGACTGAACTTAGCAAAAGCGGCACAAATCACGGCAACTGCCGGTGGATACATATATTCTGCAACAGCACCGCTGGACAGATTGTGCAAAACAGAGTGAGCGGCCTTGTCAAAAGCGGTGCCAGCAAACGTAGTGGATCCTACAGGCGGATAGAGATCCTGACAGTGTCCAGCTAGCACCAACTTACCAGCAACAAAAAAGGTTGTCACAAAATCAGCATTGACAGTCACTGCCGGCAATGCCGCATCAGTATAAGCAACCAGAGCAAGAGCGGTTAGTACAAGAAGATTGATCGATAATGATGCTAAACGTCTGATCACAAGCTGACTCAGCGGCAGAACAACTATACTAGCAGTGAGATTCCAAATTAACGAGACAGCGTTGGTCCAATGCTTCGTAGGGGCGCGTTGCACGCGCCCGTGGGCGGATGCAATCCGCCCCTACGGCAATTGTTGCAGAACTTTGGAATCTCACTACTAGTATAGCGCCCCTGTCATCATTAATTAGCGCGATACTATCCATCCCAACAGATCAAGCATTCGCCCGGTCGTCAAGCAGCAGCTCGAGTCGGCAACGGTTGACGAGGAGCACCATGGATACTGACAGTCCAGCCAGATACCAGAAAATCGGGTTACACGCACCACCGGACAGTAGATAATCGTAGTGAACCCACTTATAAACCGGCAGCAACAATATGGTGGCAGTCAGTATCACTGCAAGCTTAACCGGTTCAGGCAGTCTGGCACAGAGCCCAAGTTTCAAGCATGCCACCACAGACGGTATTAACAAGAGAAGATCATAATCATGACAGTACAGCGCCGAGACAACCCCAATTGGAACAGCTGCAGCAACTCCAACTTCAAGCCACTGTCTGTGCCGCTTAAAACTTCTTCCAAGCAGCCAGTTCACCACTAAAACTGCAGCACTGACCACACTGCTCAACGCTATGACCGCCAGCTTCTGCTCAGGGAAGAATCTCAAAAGCTGTCCGCGCAAAGTGGGACTGAGCTCCGGCTGCATTCCTTGCGTATTCCCAAACGCTGACAACATCAGATGGAGATAGTTGCGATAGCCATCCGGTCCAATCACACAAAACGATACCACAGCCAGAAGACAGGCAATAACAAGCATGCAAGCAACAGGCTTCCAGCGCCGACCGCCAAGAAGATAAGCCACAAACGGCAGCATTTCTTGCGGCTTCAACAAAAAAAAGCTCATAGCCAGACCCGCCAGCAATGATCTCTTTGCTTTAAGAGCCCAGAGAGTCAAGCAGAAAGAGAGCAACAGCAGCGACGAAAGCTGCCCGATACGGATAGCCTCATAAAGCGGACCTGACACAACCGCAACCGCCCAGACAGCCAGTATCTCTGTCCAGCTCAACTGAAACAAAGGCTTGAGAAGAAAAAGGCTGGCTGCAAACGCTGCTATAAGAGCCGAGACCCAGACAGCCGGGACTGCCTGTCTGGAGAAGCAGGCTAGCGGCAGCAGCCATGGCAACGCTGGTGGCGGCACATAAAGACGGACTACCCGAGAGCCGATCGCCGGGAACAACACTTTCTCTTCAGCACCTATGGCATCAAAATTGTAAATGCCGTCCCCATGCCTTTCAACTGCCATTCTGGCTGATGCGTAGTAATTAGGCAGGTCGCTTATCTTGGCAAAAGATGAAAAGGAAGCAGTTATCATGACAGCTGGAATAATCGGCGCCATGAACGCAAGAACCAAAGTTATCCAGAATTTTTTCTCTCTTACCAACACCAGTAACCATCGCCTAAACGCAAGAAGAGTTGAGTATATTACTAAAAAGACGCCAGCGACACTAACTTAACTTGCAGCAATCAGCTCCAGGGCACGGCACAGTTCATCCACTTCTTCTTCAGTGTTAAACTGACTGAAGCTTACACGCACAAGCCCGGAGTCCAGGGTTCCTAAAGCTTTGTGCGCTTGAGAAGCACAATGGAGACCAGCTCGCACTGCTATGCCAAACTGGCGATCAAGTCGGTCAGCCACCTTGTCAGGAGTCGCGCCAGCCAGCCGAAAGGCAACCGTTCCGGTGCGCAGGTCGCTATCTCCGACAGGACCAAACACCTGAGCGTAAGCAGAGATGCTGTGGATAAAACGGAGAGCCAGATTGCGCTCATACTCCGCGATCTTTTCTGCACCGGTCGCCTCCACCCATGCAACACCAGCGCCCAGCCCGGCAATAGCCGGACCGGCAAGTGTACCGCTTTCAAGATGGTCAGGATAGCTGCGCGGCATCTCCAACTGTTCAGATAGAGAGCCGGTGCCACCGGCAATTAAAGGCTCCAGTTCTACTTCCGGAGCAACATAGAGCAGCCCTACACCAGGCGGACCGAAAAGACCTTTATGCCCTGAAGCGCACCAGATGCTCACACCAATCTCAGACAGGCGCGGATTGAATAGCCCTGCCGACTGGGCTGCATCTACCATAAGCAGCACTCTGGCACCCTGGCAAATTTCAGCTATAGTGAGCAGATCTAACAGGCTTCCAGTCACATTGCTTGCTTCAGCAACAACACACAGCCGCGGACGGCTCTGCCTGAAAGTCTCAGCCAACTGGCAAGGATCAATGACCTTAGCGCCGGCATAAGGCATAGTAACTATCTTGATCTCTTCTTTAGCTTCCAACTGCTTGAGTGGACGCATAACTGAGTTGTGCTCGAGCGGCGAAACTACAACTACATCCCCTTTGCGCCAGTGCAGCCCTTTAAGAGCCATATTAAGAGCAAGAGTACAACCGCCTGTAAAAACCAGACGTGAAGCATCCTTGACACCAAGAAATCGAGCTATTGCCTCCCTGATAGAAAACAATAACCTGGCAGGCGCAAGAGCTAACTGATACGCGCCTCGCCCCGGATTGGCAGCACTGCGCAAATAGCTGTCCTGAGCCTCATATACCGACTCCGGCTTAGGATAAGTGGTAGCGGCATTATCAAAATAAATTATTTTTGCGTTCATCTGTTCTGACTTTGCACTATCGTACCGGAGCGGTTGAGCTATGCTAGCATCTTCGCTATCTCCCTGCAGGTCGCTCACCGTGCCCAAGCACTTCAATCGGCAACGCAGCACAGCCTGGCTAAGCAATCATACGCCGCACAGTCCAGCGGCGGCAGCAGACAAGCCGCAGGTTGCTCATTTAAGCAGGATTCACTCCAGTTATTTAGGCACAATAGCCAGCAGCCTTATAGTTGCCTGCTTCTTTTCCAGCTGCGCCAGCAACGATCTCTCTGCAGATACCAGAGCTGCTCAACCGGCAGGAACAGCCACATCTGTACTACCTTTTACAGAGATCCTAGCAAATCTGGACAGAAGTAAAGTTGATGTTCTGATAGATGAGCTGCACGTACTGCGCGCGACCGCTGCTACACGTACCAGAAATGAAGCTGCCTATGTTCTGGGGCGCATCTTACAAAAGAAAGGTGATCATGGCAGCATCAAAGAGGCTTTACAGCTGTTTTCCGATGCAAGTAACATTCCTTGCCTCTCCGAGCGCTGCCAGTGGCATCGGGCAGAGTGCGCCACAGCGCTTGGCGAGGAGAAGGTGGTACGGCGGGCTCTTCAGGCAATCGAGGGAAAGACTGCAGATATAGAACAGCGAGCAGCTGCTGATTACGGTCTGGCACAATCTTACTTGCGTGCTAGAGAAAAAGAGCGCGCTAGAGAAGCTTTCGCCTTCGTGCGCACCAGCTTCCCAAGAAGTAACTATGCACTTGGTGCCACCTATTACCTTGCAGAGCTAGCTATAGATGATCCGCACCAGGTAGGATTTGCACTGACAGCTTTTCGTTCTTACTTAACACACAGCCCCGGAGGTCACTTTGCCCGCAACATTCTAATGCGTCTGTCCAGCCTGAAGAGTTTCACTCCGACAAAGGCTGACCGAGCCTTATTTGCCCAAGTGCATTTCGCCCAGGGGGAGTGGCAAGAAGCTCTAAATGATTGGGCAGTCTCCGGACAAGCCCAGCGCTTCTGGTGGCAACGTAGCGTCTGCCTACTGCGCCTTGGACAGACCAGTGAAGCAAAAGAAGCTCTCATTGCCGGTCTTGCAACCCATCCTTTGGATAGCTCAGTACCGGAGGCAGCTCGCACCCTCTGCCAACTTGTAGATCGTTCAGAAGCTTTGAATATCTGGAAAAAGCTGCTTGCCACAAGCAGTAAATACGGCGATTTTGCTCTCTGGAACCTGTCCTTGCGCTCAGATCCGCCGCAGTCTCTCCAGTACCTGACAGAGCTAACTCAGAAGTACCCGCACTCTAATTTTGCTCCCGAGTCACACTGGTGGATCTTCTGGGATCTTTACCAGCATGACAAATTACGTCAAGCTTTAGCTAAAGCAACTGCAGCCCAGAAGAGCTATCCACAGTCCCAGACAGCAGTTCGCTTCGCTTTCTGGTCGGCAGTGCTGCACGAAAGCCTCGGCGAGAAAGATGCTTCCCGATCAATCTATAGACAGCTCTCTGACCACTGGGGGTCGAGTTACTACGTCTGGCGTGCCCGGGCGCGTTTGGAAAGCCTTACTGGCGGCACGGATAAAGGCTGGTTGACCGCCGCCGGTACTTGGCACCCTGAGGAAAGCTGGAGCTGGCCTCACCAGAATGAGCTTCTGACTCAAGGGCAGTTGGAGCGAAGCACAAGCAGCACGATAGCGACTTTAATCAGGTTGCATCAGTGGGAAGAATCAATTGAATTGCTGCCGCCTGCCGCCAGCTCGACAATCAGATCTTTTCTTTATGCCATGGTCAATCTGCCTGTAGACGCTATCAACACTGCCTCTGCAGGACTTACCGGGAGCGCTTGTGCAACAGCTTCCTGGCAGCTGGCTTACCCATTGCTTTATGGGCAGACAATAGGTATGTACTCTAGAGAAGAGAAGATTGATCCGTTGCTGGTACAAGCTCTAGTCAGAGAAGAGTCACGCTACAATCCGTTAGCAATGAGCTCCTCTGGAGCAGTCGGCTTGATGCAACTGCTACCCGGCACTGCAAGTGGTATAGCAAAGAAAATGGAAGTCGACTTATCAGAGCCGTCTGCTCTCAACAAGCCGGAGAATAATCTCAAGCTGGGCATCGCCTACCTGGCTCGCACCAGGCAACGGCATGAATCTGTCGGCGGAAGCCATGCTGCCTGCCTGCTAGCTGTGGCAAGCTACAACGCCGGGCCTGCTGCAGTCGGCTCATGGGTATCTCACCTGTCGGGACGGCGCCCTTGCGACTGGGACATATTTGTTGAAAACATTCCGCTTACAGAAACTCGAGACTATGTGCGTAAAGTATTTGCCAGTTACTGGAATTATCGGGCTGTTTACAGGATGGCAGAGCATACTACCAGTTAGCGCTGTGGCAGGCAGCTAATCAGACTGCACTGTTGAGACTAAAATAGCGCCGCTCCACAAGGTTTTTGCATACATGCAATGTAGATGCAGTTATGGTTGCAACATTTCTTAGTCAACGCAGTGAAACCACTTGTTTGTCTAAAGGATCGCCGTAATCGGCTCCCTGCGCGGTATTTGTTTGCGTATCCGGATGAGATAATCGACGCGTATTCCCGGGAGAGGTGTCATGGACTATCCAGACAAAGTCTTAACTTGCCAGAGCTGCAGCTGCCAGTTCATATTCTCGTCAGACGAGCAGGAGTTTTTTCACCGTAAGGAACTCACCAATGAGCCTAAACGCTGCCCGAACTGCCGAGTTCTCGCTCGGGCAACCAGACTAGGGAAAGCTCCTGATTCAACTGCTGAGGTACCTTGTGCTGGCTGCGGACAGACAGCACGTGTTCCGTTCCGTCCAAAGGGCGACAGACCTGTTTACTGCAACACCTGTTTCAAGGCTCAAAAGCAAGAGAACAACCGCCAGGTCATAGCTGTGTAATTGATCTGCTTTAAACTGGCAACACAGACATGCATGCTGAGCTATCTCGCCGCAGTAAATTATTTGCTCACAAAAACTTTCTCAGACCTCGCCTAAGGCTGGTTCATCCCTGCCTGCTTCTTTAGCACCCTTGGCATGAGGAACAAGTCCAAGCACCTGCCACAAACTGCTTTTCTGAAGCGACTGTCCAGACACAAGTTCAGCACTGTTAATTGCTTTAGGCGGGTTGGTAGAAGGTATCTTGTATCCACAAGTAGCACACAGGTGGCGGGTCACCTGTACCTTGAACTGACATCGTGGGCATAGTAGATACTGCATAGCACTCCGGAGTATAACACGAGCCTTACAGTTGTCTCGCGAGGTGTCAAGAGCTGCACCTCCTGTATCCTATCTTTGCATATCAATGTTGGAAATGGGTTAACCGCACGAAAAAGGACAAAAATCCGCCAGGAGCGGTCGCAGATGACCAGGTTGCTTCTCACTTTTGACACTCTATTTAAGGTGCTGACCGCCGATCAAACTCTCAGCGGGAAGATCGCTACACGGACAACTCCAACCCCACCAGGATTATCCGCCTCTATCTGCAGCATCTCTCTGGAACTAATTGATCCACGAGACGAAGAGCTTGCCATAAAGACCCTCGCAGCAGCCTCGCTTAAACCTGACGGAGTTCACCTTTTAGTCGACTGATCTCTGCCAGTTTATTGAGCACTCTGTGGCTGAAGCAAACAGCCTCTAGCTCTTTGATTCGTGATAATCCTGCTCAGTATTGACAGTCCAGATAGCTTCTTTTGACATGACACCAGCGGCAATATTGTCCACAGCCTGCATGGCCGTCAGCATTGAATGATCTTGATTGTTGTATCTGTGCATACCGTTGCGTCCAAGGAGAAAGAGGTTCTCAAATCGATCCAGATAAGCGCGCAGCTCGCCAAATTGCGGATATGTTCCGAAATAGCATGGGTAGGCCTTAGGTATGCGCATGACACAACCGTCCAGAACAGCCTCCTTGCTGGCAAAACCTATCTTGCCAAGCTCATCGACTGCCAGAGCGATTATCTTCTCGTCTGACCAACTCCAGATCTCATCACTGATACTACAAAAGTACTCCAGCCCCAACCAGATCTTCTTGGGGTCTGCCACCATGTATGGGCTCCAGTTGTTAAAAAACTGTACCCGCCCAAGCTTCAAACCAGGCTCCTGTATATAGACCCAGTTGTCTTGCGGGCAACCCTCTGCGCCTGAAGGAATGGTTAACTCACTTACAAGCAGACCAACTGTAATGAAATCTCGATAGACCAAACCTTCACTAATCTGCCGCACCGACTCAGGCACCTGGGCATCCAATGCTCGCACCAGTTCAACAATCGGCATAGTAGAAAATAGATAGTCAGCCGCTACCTGAGTCAATGCACCTGTCTTGAGGTTGCGAAGCTCAACTGCTGTTATGCGCTCTCCGGCAGTAAAGATTTTCTCGACAGTACAGTTGGAAGTAATCGTGCCACCGCCTGATTTCACCTTCTCAGCAACTTCATGCCACATCTGTCCAGGTCCGAACTTTGGATAAAGGAACTGCTCAATAAGCGATGTTTCAATATCTTTTTGAGCAACACCTACTGTCTTGGACAAAATCCTGCCTGCAGCATGAAGAACAGCCTTGTAGACAGAAAGACCTTTGACCCTTTGGGCGCCCCAGGCAGCGTCAATTTCGGTACAAGGAACACCCCAGACTTTTTCTGAATACTCCTTAAAGAAAGTCAAGTAGAGCTCCCGCCCGAAGCGATTAATAAGGAAGTCTTCCAGGCTTCGCTCAGGTTTGACCGGTGAGAGAATCGACTTAAGGTAACTCAGTCCAATTTTGATAGTACGCAGCGGGCCCAGCTTAAGCAGCGTCTCGAAGTCAAGAGTAATTGGATAATTGAAAAGCTGTCGGTCGAAATAGATGCGCGAACGCCTTCTTCTCAACAACATGACCCTGTCTTCCTTGTCCGGGTCAGGTCCGTCACAACACGCTTCAATCTGGCGATTGTCGTTCTGATAAGAGATTCTTACTGGTAATTGTGAATCTAGTGCCTGCAGCGGCAAGATCTTAAGCCACCAGTCCATGACACGATCTGACTTGGAGAAAAACCTGTGCCCTCCAATGTCCATCCGATTACCTTTATAAGAGATTGTGGTTGCCAGACCGCCCAGGCGATCGTTCTGCTCAATTACACAAGGCACAACATCAGTCCTGGACAGGAGCTCATAAGCAGCTGTCAACCCGGCCGGTCCTGCACCGATAACTATGGCCTGCTGCATTGGCAACGTTCCTGACCTCATGAAAACACGTCTGCCCTGGTTGAGCTTCAGTTAGCTCCAGGAGCAGATGACTCAATCTGTAAGCAAGCCTGAGCAACAACAATCAAAGCCAGTTTAGCACCATGAAAATTCACTTCTCAATCCCCTGTTGAATTAACTAGACGTTGCTACACCAGAATGGATAGCTCTAAGCTATATTTGTTCTTCAATGGAGGTGGCGCTTCTGTCAACCGGCGCAGAACCGAGCAAAGTTCAGTCCCTTTTTCTACATTTTCGCCAAATGTTGACCGATTGAACAACATTTCCCGGAAATCATAGTTTTTGGCAATGATCGTCAATGTGACCGAACCGGCTCATCGACAGTCTTGTCCTGAACACTGGAAGACCACAGGTGAACAGCCAGCAGCAACAACAACAAGTTGCTGCAAAACTCAATGAGCGCCATTACCTTTACATCTCCACCACCGTACTGAACCAACATACTTGTTACCGGGTAAGTGATTAACATGTACCGCCATACAACGAACGATTTGCCTGCCGTCCATTTACCAGGCGAGTTCCAATTCTGTCTCGACCGCATGAAAGAAAGGCTCAATGAATCAAGAGTCAACGCAGCTGCCAAGACAAGAAACAGCAAATCATATCTGAAAATGTGAGGACTGAAAACAGTGACGCTTATGAGCGTTATGGCGAAAGCCCAGCGAGGGTCCCTTCCTCCTTTGTCTGTGCGCCACCAGATCCATGATGTGAACAACACCGCTAAAATTGCGCAAACGTAGCCAGTTTTGATTCCAGCTGCTGCTCCAAAAAAGCTACATGTCAGTCCGCGCACCGACGGCATGCCCGCATCACTGGTAGCAAATCCAGCCACACTGTTCATTCGGCTTATCATCGGCACGTAAGAGACGACGTTTTGGAATCCAACTGTGAGTATGCAAGCAAAGAGAAGTAAGCAGCCGGCAAATAATCCCCACAATAGAAGTTGCCATTTGCGTGTAACAAGAGCTGGTATGGCAAAGAAGATCGGGTACTGCGGTTTGATAGTCAAAAGCGCGAGCACAACACCGGCAAGCCGCTCGGTTTTTCTCAACCAGAGCACCATAAAAGCAGCATACAACCCCATGACCAGCCATGTTGGTTGCCCTAGCGCGAGCACAAAGCGACCAGGGAAGCTGGCTGTCGCCCCAACTGCCAACGCCAGGGTTTGCGCCACATTCAGGGTTTTTGCCGTCCGGGTCAACCAGATCAGCCCAGCAACACCAAGCAACCAACAAACCGCTGTATACAAACGAAGGGCCCAGATTGGTTTAAGAAGCGACGCGGGCACATAAAGCATGAAAAAGTGTGGCGGATGTTCCGCAAATCCATCGGGGAATGTCGGGTACCCGTCCACGATACGAATTGGTGGAAGGACTGATGGCTTAACAAACTCTGTCAACCGCGCCCGCTGAAAACAGGGATCATAAAGCCGTTGCCTGTCCTTTGAGGCTATTATTCGACCCGCTGAGTAGAATTTGCCAAAACTTATCCAGTGCCTGTCAAAGAAAGATGGCTCGCTGCTCAATTTGAACCAGGCCAAGCATACAAATATGCACAATATCAGAAGTAAGCCCAGGTACGATCTGTCGATGAATTTAGCAGTAGACATGATCTTGGATTTTAACACGCTGGTATGGTGAACAAATTGTCAATAGCTGGTGCAGCTTTGCAGTTTCACAAATGCATCCGGCAGAAAAACCGGGGACTGATTTGGTTTTCCCGCCGGGAGATTAAAATCATCGATGCCACCGTATATGGTGGCACTATAGACAAATTTTTTTCAAAACGCGCCCCGATCCTCCGCCGGACAGCCGTCGACAAGAAGATGGAAGGTCAGATTATGCAACATTGAGAAGGCGGATCTCTGCAAGAGCGATCCGCCTTCTCCTGTCTGCATGTCAGGACAGGCAGCCGGCGCCACTGGAGCTGATTGGCACCAGGTCGTTCAGCCCGGCTCTGACGTATGGTTCAGCTTGTCTTGAACACAAGATTACAATCCCCCTGAGCACCGCAGGCTCCTCGAATTCGGCGAACTTCTCAGTTACCAGCCGCTTGAGAATGTCTGCCAATAGAGCGAAGTTGAGGGTTGAGCAAACAGAGGTTCTGGAGGGGAATGGGATAGTCACGTTGTCAGCCCCGAGTTTGATTGCTTGATCAATCAGCTCGCTGAAGTTCCTCGAAATTGCTGCTCGATCAAGCACCCGGTGGCGTCCTTTGCCAATCAGAATCTGGTGCTGTTGAAGAGCGTCTCCTTTCGTTGCCGATACAAAGTCAAAACTAATTGAATCAACAACGCTAGCAGAACGCTTTGCTGCTTTTTTCTTGGCCGGCACTGGTGGAACCTTATCCTCCGCCGCAGCGCAGCGAGCAAGATGCATGCCAGCGAACTTTGTCAGAAGGAGCAAATCTGTGTCGAAGTTTGCTGCTACTTCACAGCACGCAACTACTCTTCTACGTCCCATTTCGGCAAGAATCGTTATGCTTGGTACCATGACAGTCCTCCTTCACCTCTCACGAGAGGTCGCTTTGACAAGACAACCGGTGTGCACTGCTGCGGAGCGTTGTGGCAACACTGCTCTCTGGGCAAGAGGCAATTACTGGTTGGATCTGGTCAATTAATGAAACTGCGCTAACGCTGGAAACGTGTAAACCACCTGAAGTGCTGTAAATTCAAAAACAACTGCCAGTAACCTAGGCAATCCCCGCTATCAATATCAATGCATCACTCATTAAGCGCAGCTCACAACTTCTCTAATTTGGCTTTCATTTACTCTTCTTTCAATCGAATTATCAGTCGGAAACTTTTGCCAACTTCAAAAGCCGCTCTCTAGCCAGCTTTTGAAGCCCCGGAAAAGCATACTCAATCTAGCGCAGTTGGACGACCTTGATTCCGCCTGGCAGAAAAAGAAGATGTGAGATCTTGACCTACCGTAACACTATCTCTTAGTGCACTCACAACAACAAAGAGCACGGCATGGCATTTCATCTTTATGATTTATTTACAGGAGTTGCGCTAGGCATCACAGACGGTGGCAGGTTAAGAATGTAAATCGACACTGCGCTAACGGCACCAACCAATCTGGCATTAATGTCAATCAATCTTTGCTCTCCAGATGCGCCATGAAACGCCCCCGCCAATGCCTTAAGCAGCCAGCTCGCCAACCGAACCAAGCATTGGCACTAGCCCCACCATACTTTGGAAATTCAAGTAAGCCGGACAACCACACTAGTAGTGAGATTACAAAATAGTGCGACAGCGCTGGGCCTTGTAATCTCACTACTAGACATGCCGGCTGGAAATACTCATATAACTGCACATTAACGTGACATAGCTAACTCGTTCTTGCTAAGTTGCTTTTATTCACTATAAATACCACCTCATACGTAACAGTTTCATCTTTGAACTTATAAGTACATCACATCAGCTTCGAGCACCACTTAACGGATTTCTGTCCGCAACTGTTTGTTAACAGGCTAAGTGAAAAGACTGCGCCTGCAACTCTTCTGTCTGAACAATCAAACTTCTGCCGGACGCATGAGTTTGTTGTTAAACAAGAAGTGGAAGGAGAAACATGAACAAAGTGATGGTATGCGACCCGGCAACGAAAAGACCTTTCGAGAGTTTCGTTGCCGAAACAACTACCTACGTCTGCTTGCCTGAAAGCACCGAATATCAGCTTTCCGTCCAGGCAACACAGCCTGGATGGCTGGCAATTGAATCTTCAGGAGAAGAAATATTCGACTGCCCGGTCAACCAGATACAACGCTACCTCAATCTCAGACCTGTCCTTACCGCGCCTCGAGCCTTGAGGACAGCAACTTGCGGTTTGGGTTATGCACGGCGCCAGAGGCTGCACGAATTTACAGCAGTGATCAAGCACGGCACCGGTCTGGGAGCTATCGTGACTGCCACATTTACCTTCGAGCTGTTGGCGCCCACCGCCTATAAACAAGCCTACACAGGACACCTCAAAGGCAAACCAGGACCCGAGAAGCTGACATTGCCGCTCCAACAGATCATTGTCGACTGGCCGGAAGAACAGAAATGCAAGCATTGCCACAAACTTCTCCAGTCCGGAGAGAGCAGATGCCGGCAGTGCAGTTCGGGTAGGAAAGCTGCAGGACAGCAGCAGGCTAGCTGAAATCACTCGTTGCTTGCTGTTTGCCTTCTAGAACAACTTCAACAACTGCAAATACTCCTCTGGCTGCCGCCAGTTGACACCATAATTGAAAGGGACATAAATGGATTTCAAGGAAAAGAATGCCGCCTGTCAAACCCAAAACGCACAGTTCGCACCGTCTACACCACCGAGAAAAGGACTGCTTTTCGAGACAGAGCTCCTGGATGTCAGCTTTTGCGAGAACCTGATCAATCTAGGATTCCACGCTGCTCATACCGCCGAACGCGCAGATCTGGCCGAAAAGTTCTTGTGCCTTGTATCCGAAATCTTGACAGGCAACCAGTCTCCCCTGTCCGAGGAGACTTCCTGCCTGGCGCGCATCAACCTGGCTGAGCTTTATTACAACAAGTTCAGCCGCTATGACGAGGCTGAAGCTATTTTGAGGAGCACACTTCATTCCATCCAGGACACCATCGGACTCAGGCACTGCTACACAGCGCTGCTCTTTGCCAATTTAGGCGAGCTCAAAGTCAAACAAGGGCATCGGGCAAAAGCCCTCACCTACTACAAACTCTCCTGCGCCACGTTCGAGTCCATCACACTGGACAATTTCCGCACACTCTCACTTTACGCCTCAGTTGCTTCTGATTATGCCGACTTGCTGAGCAAAGCAGGCAATCCGAAGCTGTCCAAGACAACCTCTCGTCGAGCCGAGACGATCAAAGCTGCAGCAGCAGCTCAGCGCCAGGAAGAATGTCAGGGTTGCCAACATTAGCATCACTCCCTGGCATACATAACAGGCTCTATAGTCTCCTGCTCCGGTTTCAGCACACATGAGCTCGACCTACGGAGATTAATCGACTTCCGCTCCCAGCACTAACGGCTCCTCCACCTGGGGAGAAGCTGCTAGTGCCGGGAGCACACTCTGCCACCATTTTCTTTTGCCGTTCCAGTCCTGAACTCACTGCAGGTGGTGATGCGGTAGATCACGCCAGCAAAAAGTTTCAGTCAGTTAGCCAGGACACGCCATAAAACAATCGAAAAGGAGCAAGACATTGTCTCGACAAAGCAAAGGTCAACGACCAGTGCGGCGTGGGACCCACAGCCAGCCAAAGATTGTCAATCAGGCAGGCTCTACCGACGCACTTGCCCAGCCGGACTCAACGGCATCCACAAAGCCGCAGAAGCCGGTCAGACTGTTCTCTTATGTGGAGCAGGAGGTCTCCTTTTCAAGCAGCAATGCCAGCCTCTCCGGCACAGTCACACAGCCTGACTCGAACACTCCAGCTCCTGCAGTCGTGCTCATCCACGGCTCAGGCGGGCACACACGCGATGAGGTCGTTTATGGGCACACCGTCTTTGCCGTCCTGGCAGACCACCTGACCAGCCGCGGCATTGTAGTGTTGCGTTATGACAAGCGCGGCATTGGTGCTTCGACAGGAGAGTTTGCCAGTGCCACAGTCCCTGATTTTGCCGACGATTCTCTGGCAGCTGTAGAGTACCTGAAGACACACCCAGGAGTCGACCCCGGGCGGATCACACTGATTGGGCACAGTGAAGGCGGGCTGGTTGCCCCTATGGTGGCACTGAGAACGACAGCTGTACGCTCAATCATCTTGATGAACGGGCCGGCGCTGCCAGGAGGCGACATTGTCGTCAGCGAGACTGCCGTCATCTTGCGCTCGCAAGGTGTGAGTGAAGAGGAGATCAAGGTTGTCTTGGCACAACGGGTAGCTATCCATGAGATTCTCAAGTCTGATCTGTCAGCAGAAGACGCTCTCCAGGAGATCGTCTCTATTTTGCTCGACTTCCAAAATGTCACTGATGAGCTGCGTAACGCTGTCACAGAGCAGCACAAACTGCTCGTAACGCCCTGGTACCGCGGCTTCATCCGCTACGATCCACGCCCTGCCCTCTGGCAGCTCACCTGCCCGGTGCTTGTGCTGGCAGGCGAAAAAGACGCGCAGGTGCTTGCCGACGACAATCTGCAAGCATTTCACGACATTTTTGCAGGCAGCGGCAACACGCAGGTGGAGCTGATAAAACTCCCGGGGCTCAACCACATTCTCCAGACTTGCAATACCGGCTTAATGGACGAGTATGGAGAGCTTGAAGAAACTCTCGCCTACGCAGCAATGCACATCATGGCAGACTGGGTACTCAAGCATTAGGAACTCAGCCCTGCTGAGCGACAAGCACAAATACTGCCAACCTTAAACATAGGGCAGCGTGCACATACTGAAACTGCACTACCCTTTGTCCGCCTACAGACAAGAAGGCCGATCGTAGTTGATCGGCCTTTTCTTTTTACCATGGATGCCACTACCGGCGGTGGCATCCATGGTATCAAAATGGCACCGCTTCCTGTATTCCGAGGCACACCAGGCGTTATCAGGATTTCAAGTTGGTAATAGCAGCACGGAACAACTTGTCGAGTCTAAGAGACGCTGCTCTGGCCGCCTTGAGCACCTCTTCATGACCGTCGATCGCCTCGTCAGTCCAGACATTGGTGACAACTGACACACCGGCAACTTGTGTTGCGGTGCCTGAAGCCGCTAC
Organism: uncultured bacterium; assembly: GCA_903835185.1. Classification (GTDB taxonomy): domain Bacteria; phylum Cyanobacteriota; class Vampirovibrionia; order Obscuribacterales; family Obscuribacteraceae; genus CAILLX01. The sequence continues at coordinate 39,730 of CAILLX010000241.1, forward strand.
CAGTTCAGGCACTGTAGACATACCAACTGTATCAGCAGAAAGCCGCCTGAGCATCTCAATTTCAGCATGCGTTTCATAACTGGGACCGATCAGCCCGGCATAAACTCCTCTACGCAACGGGCGGAAGCTGCCGTCGGAAGCTGCCAGTTTTTCACCTACCAACCAGAGATGGCGAGTCAGATCGTTTTCGCAATCAAGAGCAGGCGCAGACAGTGCCGGCAGCAAACCTGTTTCTCTCAAAGACGGGTTGAGATGATCGCGCACACCTGTGATGAGCATCAGATCACCAATGGCAAAACTGTGATTCAATCCGCCTGCAGCATTAGTCAGATAGAAATTGGGTACGCCCCACTCGACCACGACCCTGGCCGGCAGTGTGACAACATCCCAGGCGTGTCCTTCATAAAGATGAAAGCGTCCGCGCAGAACAGCCACCAGTTTTCCGTCCACACGCCCAATCGTAAGTGACCCGGCATGTCCGACAATAGTTGGAGATATGCCAAAAACTTGATCGAAAGAGAAAGATTGCTGCTCTGTCAGCTCCTCCAACACTTTAACACCAGAGCCGAGCACAACAGCTGCAATAGGAACCTCTTTGCAGACATGGCGCAAGAATTCCACAGCTTGAGACACAGACTTAGCACTAGTAGCTGTATGAGCCACGATCAATTCCCTCCGCCATTTTGAAGAACATCTAACAGTTGGGCGTCAAGAGCGACGCCCTCAAGGACAACTATACCTAATACCCTCCACTGAGCATGCGCTGCCACAATCATGGTCGGCACCAGGTTGTAGCAGTAGAAGTCAGCTCCTAACGACCTGATCAAGTTAAGCTGATCGGCAGAAGGCACTACACCAGGCCTTAACCCGGCAGCAATTCCACGTGGTAAAGCCGATAGCAGGTCGGTAATATAGATATCATTGACTGAAGGAAAGCGCTCACCGGCAGGATCATTAGGACCAACCAGTGGATTGGAGCCGCTCAGATTGAGGTGATCTTGCACCACATATGGAACCAGCTTTCGCAGTGCAAAACCGCGATCAATCACAATGAGCGTCTTGACTCCTCGACTGTTTCTAATGGAAGACAGCACCTGATCGTCATAAGAGCGAGGATGCTCAAACCCAGCAACACTACCGGTGAAGTCAATCCTTTTTGCCTGTTTCAGTTCAATCATTGATAAACCCATCTCAACCCACCTTAGAGAGTTCCGGAATAAATGCCACGCCTGGACCCTTCCATTCAAGACCCAACCAGAAAGCCACAGTAGCTGCAATATCCATAAAGCCCTGCCTTGTACCAAGCTTACGCTCGCCAGCCGGTGTCTTGCTGAAAGCTGGCGAATAGCTCAAGACGGGCACCAGCTCACGCGTATGATCAGTACCTGGCGCTGTAGGATCGTTGCCGTGGTCTGATGAAATCACGAGAAGATCTTCATTGCTCAACGAGCTGATGAGCTGAGGAAGCCATTTATCAATTGCAACAAGCGCTTCAGCATAACCTTCAGCGTTGCGCCGGTGCCCGTAGACCATGTCTGTGTCAACAAGATTGGTAAAAATGACTTGCGCAGTCTGCGGGGCGTTATCAACTATAGCCAGCGGCTTGAGATCCAGCTCACCGAGCATGGCAGCCAGTGTGACATTAAGCCCGTCCTCATTGTTTGCTGTATGTCTGGCATGCGTCAAGCCTTGCTTGGCAAAAATATCTTCAATCTTGCCTATGCCGAGAACGCCTAAGCCTTCTGCCACGCAAGCATCAAGCAAGGTCGGACCGTGCGGCGGTACTGCATAATCACGCCTCTGGGCATTAAGTCTGTAGTACTCACCTGGACTGCCCGCAAACGGTCGAGCAATGACGCGCCCGACTCTGTGCAGTCCCTGCAAAATCTGGCGAGCAATTTCACACCAGCGATAAAGAGTCGCAAGCGGGGTGGTCTGCGTATGGCAAGCTATCTGAAAAACGCTGTCACCGCTTGTATAGACAATCGGATAGCCTGTCTTTTGATGCTCTTTCCCTAGATCAACAAGTATCTCAGTGCCTGAAGCCGGCTTGTTGGCAAGCACACCTTTACACCCTGTTTCGTCGATAAACTGTTGAATGATCTCTGGCGGAAAACCATTAGGGTAAAGCGGAAAGACTGTCTGATTCACCAGCCCCATCATCTCCCAGTGTCCTGTTTGTGTATCCTTGCCCAGGGAGCTCTCTTGCAGCTTGCCGTAAAAGCCGGATGGATCTGCCACCGGCTCAACTCCAGCAAAAGAGTCGATATTACCCAACCCCAGGCGAGCCAGATTGGGCAGCTGCAAACCACCAACTCGTCCGGCAGTGTTGCCAAGCGAATTGCAATCAGACCGATCGCCAAACCTGTCAGCATCCGGTGCCGCACCTACCCCACAACCATCAATAACTAGAATGAGAGCGCGCCGACTGCCCTTCCCTCTATCCTGCTGGGACACACTAACCTCCCGGCATAAAATGCCTGGAACAAAAACGTGAATTAATTGTATCCCAAACTAACGCCCTGTAGCCCCGGAGCTTGTCTTCTGCCTCTTGGCTGGACATGCCAGTCAACCTGTGGCAGGAGCCGCGGCAACTGCAATGGGTGGGCACGGGCAGCAGCTGCAGTGAGCAACACTGGCAGAAGCAGCAAAGATGACTTTTGTTTCAGGCGTCGTCAACCAGGTGAATTGTAAAGAGGACTTACTGAGGGCAACAAAGCCTAAGCTAAACACAGTTGCTCTTATATTTAGACACCCAAAAATTTGGCTTTCCCTCTGCCTGCACCTGACCGGAAAGACGCTACACCGTAGAAACCCCACTGAACTGCAACGCTAGATAAAGATCATGCTTGAGATCTTATTTTCATCTTTGTTAGGGTCAACACATTAGCTTGTTCAACCCAACTTTAGAAAAAGATCACAAAAACCAACAAACAGTAATTCCGTCTACGTCTCAACGCATTGCGACAACCAAGTAGTTGGTACGTGGATGATTTATCTAAACGCGCAGGTTGAACTGGCGAAAGACACAGTCCTTTTTGGGCTTTGGGAAAACGCTTCACCACCACAAGAAAGGAGCTACCGGGCACCGCTTCAAGAAGAATCCAAACCTCACTGAGGCTGGGCTGCAAGCCAGCACTGTGAGGAGATGTTCAAAGAAAGGGTGATCACAATGAGAAAGCTTTCCTTCCTCTGCTTCATGACGACAATCGCCATGCTGTTCCTCGCCCAGCCCGCTACGGCTCAAAGGCATGGGGGGTCCAATAACGGCGGCTACCGCAACCCCGGTGTCTACAGCAACCCGCGTGGCGGCTACAATCCGTACACCGGCGGCACCTACAACAACGGCGGCAACTATAACCACGGTGGCGGCTACAACAGCGGCAACTATAACCGCGGTGGCGGCTACAACAGCGGCAACTATAACCACGGTGGCAACTACAACGGCGGCAACTACAACAACGGCAACTATAACCACGGTGGCGGCTACAACAGCGGCAACTATAACCACGGTGGCAACTACAACGGCGGCAACTATAACCACGGCGGCAACTACAACAACGGCAACTATAACCACGGTGGCGGCTACAACAGCGGCAACTATAACGGTTCCGCCTTCCGGTACCCGCATCTCGGATATGGGCATCCCGGGTACTGTCGCCCAGGCTATGGGATGTTCCCTGGTGGCTGCCTACTGGTCTTTCCGGCCTACCCTGGTTACTACTGGAGCCAGGGAGCAGACTGGGTCTGGGACGCGCACTTAGGCGAGTACGTGGAAGTCGTCTGGTATGAACAATACCAGTTCTACGGCTTCTACAGCCGGCACTTCGGTGTCGTAATCGGCGTCCGCTAGGGAAGCGTCAGTCCTGGCGAATCGGCACATGGAGCGGCGGAGATGCTGCGCTAAGTCGTTAGCGCAGATCTCTGCCGCTCTGTGCTGCCTGTCACATTACCGCCTTGTAGCCGCCATGAAGTCTTTCCTCCATTTGGTTCTTTGTTTCTCCTTACGCCCGCATCTAGTATACGCATTATGCTTCACAGCTCTTCGACTTAAGGATCTGGTCATTTTCTGGTATAACTTTAGAGGCTAGCTTAGCTGCGCTAGTATCAGGACAAAACTAACACATAAAAAAATAACCGGTCGGGGGATGTCCATGACAAACATAGATTTGCTGTCCATTAACAGTGTAGCCGCCAAGCTTGGGCTGTCTGTTCACCAACTGCGGCGCTGGGAGCTCATGTTTGGGCTAGAGATAAAACGTGGACGCGGACAACAAAGACAATACCGACAGGAAGATCTTACAGTCCTAGAACGCATAAAAGAGCTGGTAGAACAAGGCTGGCCAACCTCCCAAATCAGACCCCAGCTGGAGTCTGAGGGACTAATCACGCCCAAGTTGATTGGACTGCCTTCAAATCCAGGCAATCCTGAGGTATTGACCGAGTCGCTAATTGGAATGCGCAACTTCTGTGAACGACGGTTTATCGACATCTCCAAACAAATTGATGAGCTCAGACATCTGCTCATATCCATGAATTTCAGACAGGACATGCCGGTCGATCGCCCATCACTCTGGCAACCGACTAGAGAAGAGGCAGCACCAGCAGCAAAGTTTGTACCGGCGCAGGAGATTTCAATTGGACCGATAGCTGGTCCGGAAGCCGAAACACAGCCGAAACTGCCAGACGAAGGGCTAGACCTTCCAGAGGTTACAGATCAAAATTACATCACTGTTCTGGGCAGAGCGCTCGATCTAGTAGGTTGGAGTGATGAACAGGCTGATCAATTCTCAACCAAGGCATTTGGTGTCCCGCACTGGGACGTTCTTGGACGTAGTCAGGCAGAAAAACTCATTGATCATCTCCACACTCTTTCTTCGCTTGTCGCGCCTCTTGGCGAAGAAGCGACAGAAGATGCAACTACGTAGTTCCAACACTGACAATACTATATATCTGATGTACACTGCACCTTGACTAGAGGGGCTTGCCAGCAATATCGCAGGGACTCCAGAGAGAGCGACCAGGGATGGTCTCTTCCGAGGGCAGCACCGGACCTGCGACCAATTCACAAAGAACATCTGCTGAACCAGTCAAAAACATAGTTTGAAACAGTGTTCATGGCACTGAAGCCAACCCACTCAAAATGAATGTGTACTGCCAAAAGCAAACAGTGCTGTGTCATCTAATTTCTGCCGCAACAGCCAGGAAGGATTGATAGACACGCGATATATACCCGCGTATGAAACGGAGGGATATCTGACCTCGGCGAAGTCAGATATTTGTAAAGACGGCATACACTAACGTATTTTCCCGAAGTAGCACCGACTTCCACCTACCCCAAATTACCGACCAAATTAGGGCTGTTCACTTTTGGGAGAAAAGTTGCTCAAACATGTGTTCCATCCGTTAACGTGACCCCTGTTGCACCTAACAGTTTTTTTGGGGGCATAAATCAGCTTTTTCGATCTAAAGAATTGTCAGCACATAACCAGAGATAAGAGACTTGCTGCTAAACAGATTTTTTTGTTAGGGTGCAACTATATATTCACACCATAACAGTACGGAATAAGCAAGAACCAACTAACCTCCCTTCTCACCTCGACGCCAATCAATCAGCCTGCTTATGGGCGAGATGAGTTGGATTGAGAACAGTCTCCTGGTGAACCGACGCAGAACTCCTGCCTCGGCTCACACCGACATAAGAAAACAACAGAGAGCCTAAGCGACTTCGTGCTTCGGCAGCTGAATCTGTTGAGAAAGGAACCTGTCATGAAGAAAAGAACAATTCCATGCCTTGGGCTGGAAGGGCTGGATTTCGTGCGCATCATGGTTTCTTGCATGCGCGGCTACGAGCCGGTCCTGATTCGGCAGCTCGAGCGAGCAGACCAGGTCAGTCGAGAGGCAGGACAAGTACCCCATGGGTTGCCTCATGCCAGAGAGGTCTGCTCGTTGGGGTTGAGTGCTGGTTACCGGATCGAGCACTTGTTTCCCGGCACATTGTTTGAAGAAGACCTTCTGGTGTTCGAAGCATCGGGACTAACCCACGATGGCGCACGGGCTTACGGTGTCGTCGACCACCACAAGGCAGGAGGAAAGTGGGTACGCAAGTATCTGCTGGGGCTCGCCAAACGGTTGTTCGGCAGTTCGGAAATCTGCCCCAAGTGGTTTTTGAACCGTGTAGTGGAGTGCGTCCGGCTCCACGGCTCAGAATCCTGGCTTGGACACCGGAAGCTTTCCGACAAAGCCATGGCCCTGCTCCTGCCTTCAGACAAATTTGCGGGGTCGGAAGCACGGCTAGCACCCGAAATCGTTGAGGTCCTCCGCAGAATGGAGTCCATCCAGATACCCACCTGGCTGCGGAAAAAGCACAACCTGAGCCCTAAATGGACTCCTGCCTGGGTAAACTGGAATGACCCAGACGATCCAGCAGAGCCTGCGCTGCTCGCTGACCTGGTTCAATTCCTTGAGGGAATCGGGGTAGTAATCCCCACTATCACATACGACAATCACGACCGTGTCAATGGCTCAATCGTAGAGCGCAGCCTGCGCTTCACTCGCGACAAGAACCCTGACCCGACGTCTGTGATCAAGGGCAGCATGCTGCTCGACTTCCAGGTAAAGGAAGAGCGTGCCCCAGTGGAGCTCGTCTACGGACTCGACTGGTGGCGCAACGCACTGCGGATGCATGGCAAGGCCGCAAAGGTCTTCGGTTTGCGCGCCAGGATCAGGATCAATAAACGCGAGATCGTGTTCAACAAGTCCATGGGATGCTGGGAGCCGGTAACGGTCGAGCCCATGAAAGCGTAGATTCAGTCCTCAGTTCTGGGTGCGGTATCAGTCACGTAGAGCCGACCCCAGGGCTAAAAGCTTGCGAACAGTTAGCCGCGAGGCTACTGTCTGCAAGCTTTTTCCCTTTCTTCGCTTGCTACATACAATAGTTGAACAATGAGCATCCCCATCTCGGCGAGCTTGTCCCTTTTGTCGTTGATTTAGTTGGTGACCCCCTGACCAAGCGGATTAAGCCTGGGTAGGTTTGATCTTGCAAAGGTACAAATCTGTGACAAGGAGGTCACCATGAGTAAATCATCGTCTGGATCTAAGAGC
>CAILLX010000242.1 GCA_903835185.1 uncultured bacterium
CGGACCAAATATTCAACAGCAAAACAACAAAATTAAATCCCAAAAAAATCAACAAAACAAAACAAGCAGCATGATACACTCAGTTCAAATCCGCACCAAGACAGGGATTGCCAATTTCAACTAAAAACGGGACAACCCCGTCATGGGTGTGCTATTTAGTAGAACCGGCAACAGGCACCGGGCAGGCAAGAAATCTATAAAAATTGAATTGCTGCTGGAGTCATTAAGCTCACTGGAGCGCTTGCTACTGCTTGTTGCCTTAACCCTTCTACTAGCTCTTGTGTGGAAGATCGCGGCAGAGCCGATTACTGACTATGACTCTGTGTGGTATCACTTGCCTGCTATAGCTCAATGGTATCAGTCAGGAACATTTTCTTTTCCGGATTGGTTGAAAACTGATCAAACAGGTCGGTATCCCTACGATTGGGAAGTCTTGTATTCAATGTTTCTCTTGCCAGTTGGAGATGATTCTCTGATCATGCTGCCCAATGTGATCATCTGGTGCTTCTTGGGGCTTTCCATGTATTGCACCAGTATCAGGTTGGGCGCAAGGCGAGATATGAGCCTGTCCTGTGCAGTTCTGGTGCTTGCTTGTCCGGCAGTGTTACGGCAGGTTAATACTGCGCGTGTAGATCTGGCGCTAGCTGCCTTTATTATTGCTTCTTTCTACTTTCTTCTCGCCTTTGCAACAAGCGCCACTGAGCTCAACTTGTTATTCTTTCTGGTAAGTTTAGGCATGCTGCTGGGAATAAAGACTTCTGGTCTAGTATACGGTAGCTGCTTGCTTGTTCTGCTGCTGTGGGTGCTGGTTTGCAAAACTTACAGCCGGCGGTCAAGAGCAGATCTCTCGAAGCTGCTGACAAGCGCTCCGGTATGGTTCGGCTGTTGTTTGGGCGCCTTGCTTGGCGGTTTTTGGTATCTGAAGAATTGGATTGAGCTTGGCAATCCGATCGGGTATGTTGCAGTCAGAATAGGCAAGGTGATGTTGTTTCCAGGAGTTCTTAAATATAGCGCTATACACACTACCAGCCTGGCTCACATGTTCAATTTTGGCGAAGCTCGGCACTGGGCGGTACTTTTGCGTTGCTGCAATAGCGAGTTTGGGTTGTCGTTGCTGGTCATTGTACTTTCAATTGCAACAGGCATTGTCTGGAGAGTAATATCATCGGCACGTAAAGATATTTCAACAGACTTTGGTCGAGTTGGGTTGCTCTTCTTAGGATTGGCAATCCTGGGATTCTTTTTCTGGAACACCCCCTATAGCGCAGACAATGTTCATCGAAACTTCCCTGTAATTCAAGGATGGATTGCCAACCCGTTGCGGTATGCAATTGGTTTGTTCAGCTATCTTGGCATTACATCAGCAGTATTAGTAAGTAACACGCCGCTGTCCGGACGATGGATAATAGGGGTAGCCACTGTCATTGCTGGAGTGGTAGCACTAGATGGTGTGTTGCATCTGCATCTATTAGCACAGTGGCGCTGTCTCTTGCTCTGGCTGCAGGACCCGGCATCCTTTTAAAGAGAGTGTTTGAATGATGATTTACATCCGCACTACTGCCACGTTCCTGGTTCTGCTCTGTCTTCTTGCACTGGCGCAACAGCAGCGGCACGCGGCTAAGGTCGTTCAGTACAATGGATTATCAGTTTATTTGGACAAGTATGTACCGGTAGATGAGCCGATTGGCGTTGTTCTGTCCGAATGCATATATCCTCTCTATGGAGGGGATCTGAGCAGAAAGGTAGTGGCAGTGCCTGCCACAGCAGAAAGACTGGATGTCTGGTTGAGGTTTCTTCACGATCGCAGAATTAGGTTTGTAGCCGTCGGACCAATTTTCCATCGCTGGAACAGCACAGTACTTAAATGGTTGAATCACTCTGGTAACTTTTTTGTTCCTGTGGTCGGCAAGGATGTGCAGAATGAGATCGTCTTATTCCGGGTAACTGCCAACTGAGGATGTCTGCCTTGTCTGCTGTCAAGGGCTGCAAAAAAGTCCTGCTTGTTCCATTAGATGCTGCGGTTTTCCGGCTGAGCTGAGCGTATGGCAGGAGAGTTCTAAAATATAGTACAGTGTCTCTTATCGATAAACGACTTGGTATAGGTGGCATGACTCTAGCGTCTAAACAATCAATAAGATCAGCCACTGCTCTCCTTGTGTTTTGGCTTGCGCTGTCTGTTGCAATCCAAATCTGTCATGAAAGAATACTTTTTCTTGCTGGCAAGAATTCTGCTCACACCACCGCTGGTGCGGACTTCATTCCGGCAGCATCAGTATTGAAGCCGATATCGCTTGGGTATGATCAACTCCTGGCAGATTTATGGTGGTTGTCCTTTATTCAATACTATGGTGACAGCCGAGCTCGAGCTCTTGATCATTACGCCTTAGCCTACAAGTACCTTGATCTTGTCACTCAGTTAGATCCTAAGTTCGTTCAGCTGTACTGGTTTTCTGCGTTTGCAATTGGTTGTGACAATAAACGCCCTCAGCTGGCAGCAGCTTTAATTGAGCGTGGCATTGAGTCCAACCAGGACAACTGGTATCTGCCATTTATTGCCGGGATTAATCAGTATCTGTTTGCGCAAAATGAGACTGCTGCAGCAAAGTATTACCGTATAGCTGCTAAATTTCCTGACGCTCCCAGCTGGCTTGAGCGTCAGGCCGCTATTATTGAAGCTCATATGCCATCCCTTTTGAAAGAGATTAATACCTGGGCCAATATCTACAACTCAAGTCAGGAAGCGTTAGTGAAGAGAAAGGCTGCGTTGCAGTTGCGCTCATTATGGCTTACGGTTTACACCACTGTGCCCAGCTTGGCTGCCAAGCAAAGGGCAAAGTCTGAACTCAAGGCGCTCGGTTTCGACACACAAGGAAGAGAAGTGAAGTGATTGCCCCGGCAGAAAAGACTGACAAGAGCTCCGGGCAGCGTTTTGGCTTAATTGCAGCTCTTTTTATAGCTTCAGGTTTTAGCAGTCTTATTTATCAAGTGGTCTGGACCAGGCAGTTGGTTCTAGTTTTCGGCTCGACAACTTTTGCAACAGCTACTGTGCTGGCAGTATTTATGGGAGGTCTGGCTTTAGGCAGTTTTGTTGTCAGCCGGTTTGTCGACAAGCTTGCCAGACCTTTTCTCTGGTATGGCATTGCCGAAGGTGCAATTGGACTATGGGCTCTTGCAGTGCCGGCTCTTTTTGCAGCTGCTGTTCCGCTCTATAGACTCTCCTGGCAGCAATTACACCCTACCTTGATCAGTTTTGGACTAATTAGATTTGTCATAGCTGCTGCCATTTTGATTATTCCGACAAGTTTGATGGGTGCTACTCTGCCTCTGCTTGCTCGGTTTGTCACCTCACGTTTAGAGGTTGTAGGAGCCAGAGTCGGCACACTTTATGCAGTTAACACTGCCGGAGCTGTAGCTGGGGCTACATTAGCCGGCTTTGCTTTCTTACCTGTTCTGGGACACTCTGCCACCAACTCGCTTGCTGCCCTTATCAACTTTCTTCTTTGTGGTGTTGTAGTTGCTTACTCAGGCTCACTTGAGCGACCGTGCCCAGTGCTGCAGGCATACAACCAGGAACCTCAATTGGAGGCTGCCTCTGCAGATTGGCTCATCCGTCTGGCTGTCATATCTTTTGGAGTTTCCGGAGCTGTGTCCATGATTTATGAAGTGGGCTGGACACGCACTTTGCTAATGGTCATAGGATCCAGTACTTATGCCTTTACAGTAATGCTGTCTACTTTTCTGGTCGGAATTTTTCTTGGTAGTTTACTGTGTGCTCGCCTGATTGATCGGTCCAGCAATCCGGTGCTCTGGTTTGCTCTACTTGAAATTGGTGTATGTGCATGTGGATTGGGGGCGATGCTTTTGTTCAACAATCTGCCCTGGTGGAATCTGCAGCTCAACTCTTTTTTGCCACGTGAGCCTGCAGTGGCGCTTGTTGTCCGCTTTGCTCTGGCTGCACTTATTTTGTTGCCTCTCACTGTCTGTCTGGGAGCAACTTTCCCTGCTATCGTCAAGGCTGCTACTCGCGAACTGGCAGCTGTAGGCCGCTCGGTCGGATCTCTTTATTCAATCAATACTGCAGGGGCTATTATCGGTGCTTTTGCTGCTGGCTTTGTATTGATTCCGGCTCTGGGGGTGGAGCGTACTCTGGTGGCAGCCGCGGTGGCAAATTTGATAATTGGAGTTGTCTTGCTTATAGCTGCAAGACCGGTCTCCTGGATCATCAAGGCACTTGTCTGTGCGCTGTCTCTGCCTCTGTTTTGCTGGAGTTGCCAGTCGGCTGGGCTTTGGGACCGGACTGTGTTGCTTTCAGCACAGTCGGAGCGGCGCCACATGGTTCAATCCTGGCTGGGATACAGATCTTATGATGAATGGGCGAAGAGGCTGCACGATACAGCCACATGCCTTTTCTGGAAAGATGGCACAGCTTCGACAGTCGGTGTCTTATCATGGAAAGACTCACATCTTCGCGCGCTCATTACTAACGGTCATGTTGATGCTTCAGACGGCACTGACAAGCAGACTCAGGTTCTTCTTGCTGCTTACCCGCTTATCTGGCGTCCGCAAGCAAGGAGTGTTGCGGTTGTTGGCTGGGGCTCAGGGATGACTTTAGGTGTTGCTGGCCTATTCCCTGCTGCCGAGATTACAGCAATTGAGCTGGAACCTTCTGTCATAGAGGCTTCCAAGTTCTTCCATCATGTTAATCATAGTCCCGAGAATAATCCGCGCGTTCATCTTGAAGTAAATGACGGACGCAACTATCTGCTTGCTGTTGACAAGAAATTTGACGTCATTATTTCTGAACCTTCCAATCCCTGGCAGGCTGGAGTCTGCAACCTATTTACCAAAGAGTATTTTCAAATCTGCCACCAGCGCTTAAACAGGTCTGGAGTGTTATCTTTATGGCTCCAGACTGTTGAGATTCCACCTGAGAACGTACGCGAGATACTCTGCGGGCTCAATCTGGTCTTTGCTCACACTTTGGCTCTCACAACAGACCAGGGCAACATGGTTGTCTTGGCTTCAGATGAGCCGTTGACAATAAACTATGCACAGCTCAAGGCTGCATTTGCCAACATGGAGGTTTCTGCCGATCTGTCCTCAGTGAAGATTGATTCTCCTGAAGCTGTTTTGGCTAGAATTGCCTCCAGCAGTAGAGGTTTGCTTGCTCTCACACAAGGTGCGCGTCCAAATGAAGACGATACTAACCGTCTTGAATATGCAGTTGGCAGCAGTTATGAGAATCGCTTCTTCTTGAATGAAAACAAAGGGATGATCGACTTTCATCTTGGCTCACCCTGGGCGCAGGTTGATTTTGGACAGGCAAGTAAGGTTGACCAAGCCAACTGTCTTGCTGCAGTGGCTAGAGTAGCTTGTCTTGCCGGGCAGGATGTCACTGCCTTGCGCTGGGCTCGGGCTTCTATAGCTGTTGCAAACAACTGTGAGGCTTTGCGCATTGCCGGTATTTCTCTCGCCCAGCAAGGCAAGCGGGCAGAGGCGTTGCAATTTTGGCAAGAAGCTCTCAAGGTGAATCCGGCAGACATAGCAACTCTGCAAACTCGTGGCTTGGCTAATCTTGACTCTGAGCAGGTGCAAGCTGCTCGCAGCGATTTTGCTCGTGTCCTGGCGATTGAGCCGTCTAATAAAGCAGCTCAATATCACATGGCCAAAACTTACGCCCGGCTGCTGCCTTATTCAATTCCGTTTCAGAGCGCCTTTGAGCTTACACCGGCATCCACCCCGCCGGACGAACAAAGACCGGATATGGTTGTGAGATATCTGGAACCGACTGTAATGGATAGTAAATTTGTCAATCGGCACAATGATGGAGCTTGTCCCTTTTGTCGTTGATTTAGTTGGTGACCCCCTGACCAAGCGGATTAAGCCTGGGTAGGTTTGATCTTGCAAAGGTACAAATCTGTGACAAGGAGGTCACCATGAGTAAATCATCGTCTGGATCTAAGAGC
>CAILLX010000243.1 GCA_903835185.1 uncultured bacterium
ACTACAGACTAAAATTAAATCCATGCGTGCCACCACTGGTACCATCAAAGCAGCAGCGTGATATACTACCGACATGAAATCCGAAAGGCACTCCCCATGACCGGATCAACTAATTTCAACTACAACTGAGACATCCTCAAGGAATGCATAACAATTGCGACGCAGGTTTCTCGGCGCAGTTGCTAGACGATGGCCGTCTTTTGCTGGCTGGTGGTTTAGATCACACCAAATCCTATCGCGACCACGCATCATATCTCGATTCTACTGAAATATTCGATCCGAACACGGGCAAATTCAAGATTGGACCAAAGATGAACGTTCACCGTACCGCTGCCGCGAGCGTTAAACTGCAAGATGGGAGAGTCTTATTAGTCGGTGGAATAATTGACCATATAGCCGACGAACCAAGCGGTAAAGCAACTCGATCACACTTAGTTGCAACTAACACTGCTGAGATTTATGATCCGCAAACAAATTCGTTTACCCTCACGCAGCCGATGTTCTTGAAGCGCGCAGCTCCTATTGCCGTGCTGCTCAAGACCGGGGAGGTTCTTGTTTGCGGCGATGTACTATCCGCCCCGACTGAGGCCGAACTATTTAATCCCGCAACAAATTCCTTTTCCTTCGCTGGCTTCATGACCGAACCCAGGACTGAAGGCGTTGCAACATTGCTACCTAATGGCGACGTTCTTATCACTGGGGGACGAAACGGATCAGACCTGTCGCACGTTGGACAGCCGTGCGTTCTATTGAACACCTCAGAGATATTTCGGATGAAGGACGCGCAGCAGAGCCCGCGCCGATAAAAGCTTGTGATATCGATCAACGTTAGCCGAGATCACTCAGCTATTTCTTAGCAGCGAGCAGCTCGTTGACCTTGGACATGACTTGCAGGGCGTCGGCAACATAGAGAACATCTGCTTTGCCGTGAGCCCAGGGGCAGTTGGGGTCTAGATTAATGGCACGTCGCTCGTTGACGAAGCGCCAGCCGATGACGTGTGGTTCTTCACCATGGCAGCAGGTGGAGAGCCCTTTTGGATGCCTGGGGGTTGATCCTGTCTGCCCGATCTGGTTGAGGTGAGTCATGAAAGGCAACACAGTCTGTCCTTCGCCACCAAGGTCGACTAACGATTTAGTACCGCCGAGTGACGCCTGGCTGTGTTGGAGAAACTCAAGGATAATCTTGGCTGCTTCTTCAACATGTGCCTTACCATCAGGCTGTTTTTTGGTCCAGCCGGCACCGGTCACGAACAAGAGTTTAGCGTCAGGTCGGATTGTTTGTTGATCGGCAGCCACTGTTTTGATGCCGGTCACAGTCGTCTGTCTGGCTGCTTCTGAAAGAATCACATTGACATTTTCAACAGTTGCCTTTCCTGCTCCTGCAGCACATGCTTCATGGCAGCCGGCTTCCAGGGCTATGCACCAGGGGCGGTGAGTCCTCTGAACCACTGCTTCCATGCGTTGCCGGTAATACCAGCGAGCTGCGGACAGGGCGCCCTCGGTTCGTGACACGCCGGTCACATGGGTGTCGACTCTGCCGCCGAGCCGGTGTGCAACTCCGGATAGCACCCGGTTCCATCGTGATGTTGCTGGAACTATCACAACGGTTGGGTTAGCCTCTTTGCAGATAGCTTCAGCTGCTGCTGCATCGCTGCTGTAGCGTGCCTGAGCAAATTCGTCACCTGAGACACCATAGTATTTTGCTGCTCCGCATGATGCAATGCTGTCTGCTGCAGGCTGCACATCCTTGCCGATAAGCCCGACGACCAGTGTCCCGCCGAGCTCGGCTGCGGCTCCTAAGGCTTCTAAAGCCGGCTTGGCTAACGTGCCATCAGCTTCTGTATGTAGCAAAACCAAAATCGTATCCATCATTACTCTCCGTCTCTTTCGTGTATATCTTCTGCAACTCTAGTCCTGACTGACCCATGCCACTATTTCACTGGCAATCTCATCGGCCGGCATGTCTTTGATGACTTTAGTCGTACGTTGTTGTTTCGGCAGGCTGACGCTGGCGAAAGACAGCCCCTGGGCTCCGACGGCAGCAGGCTGAGCCTTTTGAAGAGCCGGCATGATGCTGCGCATATTTACCATGCCAATCTGCGGATTATTTGGCGGTTCAGGCAACATACCTGTTGCCCAGCCGAGTACTGCCGGCGGGCAACTGCACTTTGATACCTGGTGCTTGCCGCCTTCAATACGTTCGAGGACCTCCAGAGTACCGTCAGCATTGCAAGTGAGCTTGTCTACACCTTGGAACTGATTGATGATTCCCAGCTGCTCGCCCACCATCTGCAATGTTGAGCCTGCGCCACGTGAAGCTGACTCCCAGCCGCCGAAAAGAAGCAGCCGTGTCAGGTCAACTCCCGGTATCGCTTTTATTGCGGCAGCAAGAGCAGCTGCAACTTCAGAAGCCTCAGTAAATCCGCTGGAGGAGCCATCGATAGCTACGAGCTCAAACGGCACCTTCTGCGCCATGGTCATCATGACCTGTTGTAATTTGGCTTTAGGCCCGAGGCTGACAAGATATACTTTGCTTCCTGGCTGCTTGGAAGCCAGATTGGCTGCTTCATAAAGGGCATGTTTTGCCCATGGATCTAATACTGCCGGCAGCATCATCTCGTTCTTGAGCGCCGGGCCGTTTGGAGTTGCGATCGGCTCAAGTGTTTGCAGCGGATCAGGTACGATGCTGCCGCAGACCACGATTTGATAAGGTGTGCTCATAGTTGAATTTCCTATCTGATTAGCATTGTGTGAAGGTCAAAATAGCAGTCATTTTAGTTGTCTGCTGAATGTAGTCCGCCGGTACCAGCACGGAAGTCCAGAACTGTGCGCTCCGGATTGTCCGGGTGCGGCGTGGCACAGTTCCACAAGCAGGCGCCGCAGTGGATACACTTCTCGCGGTCAAACTGTGGCACTCCATCAACGCCTGGCGTGATCGCCTGTCCCGAGCAGACCTCGATACAAATTTTGGTACCACAACTCTGGCAAAGATTGGGATAAAGGAAACAGACATGATCGGCATATCCGCCGGGTGCCTGCACCTTGCCTCCTAAGAGAAGGGCATCCTGCTGCGACATCAAAAGCTTGCCATCATACGGGATTTGCGGCCAGCCGCAGCGATCCATCAAAGTTGAATGAGCTGATACGCCTCTGGCTGTACAGTCGCGAACAATCTGCTCCAGCTCTTCGGCAGGAATGCGTCCTTTATAGTAGTCGGCGAGCGTGGGAAGCCGCTTGTAAGGCTGCTTGGGCTCGCTGCCTATGTTGAGCATGCCGCCAGTAAAGCCGGTGGCAGCCATGCCAAGCATTCCTGGCACCAGACCAGACCCAAAACCGTCGCGCGACTTTTCAGCAATACAGGACTGCTTATCCAGATCGCTGCTGCGGCGGCGCCTGACATAAGTAGCTTCCAGATTTTCCTGAGTAAACGGTTTCTTCTCTTTGAGCAGCTCGACCACCGCTTCGGCCAGCTGCACGCCAGTTATCCATGCCTCGTCTACGCCGCTATTCGTGAGCATATTGGTGCTGCCTGAACCTTCACCGATGCGTGCATAACCGTTGCCGACCAGGTGAGGCTCACCGCGCTTGCCAGACTCTTCTAAAGTCTTAGCTCCCCAGGAGCGCAGTGTAGCCCCTTCGAGATATTGCCAGAGGTAAGGGTGCATCATCCAGTGTTGCAGATAGCGGTAAGATGTGCGCACCGGGCTGTCGAACCAGGACGGGACAAATATTCCGAGCGATGCAACATTGTCCGGATAGACATAGAGAAAACCGAAGATCTCAGGTTCCGGATATCCAAATGTATGCAAAACCGTACCTGGCTCAAGCGGGCAGCCTTCAGGCAGGTTTACGACCATTTTCATCCCGACTGCCCAGTCTCTCTTGTGCCGCCCTTCAGGCATACCGAAGTGGAAGTCAATTTCACGACCGACATTGCCTACCGGACCGTCACCGACAACTGTGAGCGCTGCTCTTATATCCATGCCTGGCATAAAACCAGCCTCAGGGCGTCCCTGCTTGTCCGTACCCTGGTCGAGCAGGCGGACGCCAATCACACTGTTATCATCAAACAGAGGTTGTGCAACAGGGGTGCCGGGCCAGATCTGCACTGCACCGCTGCCGAGCAGCTGCGTGCCCACCCACTGGTTAAACTGACTGATGGAGAGCAATAGCCCGCCGTCTTTGCGCAAGAAAGGCGGAATATATGGCAGTTTAAACGCCTCGCGCTCGAAAGGCAAAATACCCTTCAAGGCACGAATTGCTTTATCGGCACAGCGCAAAAGAGCCGAGCGGCGGCTGGCACCAAGGGGATCAAGCAGGTAGAGAACCACTTCATGTTTGACTGGTACGGCAAGCGGAATCTGTGCAAGATCAAGATCAGGGAATGATTTGCGGATACCGTTGCCAGGAGTAACTACACCGGAGACCCCAAAGCCTATATCGTCAGCTCTCTCGTAACAGATTACCTGTGGTGGCAGACCAGGAGCAACAGAGCTTTCTAGCTTGGCTGTTCCATCCTCGCAGACAAGCTCGCGTGACAGGGTAGTGAGAAACCCGCCAGTTGCCGGACCGAATCCGACACAGACAATATCTGCGTCCATCGTCTGGCGTTCGACTGTGGGGTGTACTTGTTCTGTCATCTTTTTCTCCATAGGACAGCTGTGTAGCTTGGGGCTATTTGTCGGACAGTAGACGCTTTAGCTAAGTTGTTGATGGCAGCGCCTCGTCCGCTCGTGAGGTCCTTAAAGCGGATAATCAAGAGCTTCAGGAATCATCACGGCAGCCAGAGCGTCGGCAGCACGGTCTTTGGACAGGCGAACACCGGTCAAGCAGCCGTCCATCTTATTGCGCAGCCGGGTAAAGCCTTCCAGACCATCAAAGCTTACGCACGGACCAGCCTTGTCAGGGTGTCCCTTGCCGGCTTCAATGACATCTGTTGAAAGACGTGCACCGCTGGCGATACCAGGGATAAACCCTTCGAGCGCATCGAGATCATCTGACAGGTAGCAGGAGTTGCAGGACTCTTCTGTCCAGGCAGGGTGGCGCTGGTAGCCGAATACAAGCTCTGCACATATGCGTCCTGTCTCGCCTGCTGCTCGGGCTGCCTGGACATGGCAGAGGTCGGTCATGAAATTGAGCAGACCAGGTAACCCCTCAGCTACTGTCGGGTTTGCTGGACCGTCTTCCTCCAGCTTCAGCACATCAAGAATCATCAACCTGGCAGCGAGCAGCCAGCACAGCGCATCAGCAAGCGGGAAGGTTACACCCTGACGGTTGCTGTGATAAAGCTTAACTCCATCAGCATCAACTGCTTGTTGCAGATGCTTGAGTGTCCACATCCACATTTGCATCGCAGTAGCCAGAGTGCACGCTCCTGTACCTGGGCGCCTTCCTGCAATCTCACGCAGTTCGCGAATCCAGCATCTAAACTGGGCTAAGAACAGTTCGTTGGTCATGGTGAGTGAAAGCTGGCGCCGTTGTACAGCTTCCGGCCCCTCATAAGTGGCCTCTAGTTGAGCATCCATCCACTTCTGTCCCAGGAATCCCGGACAGTCTTCAGTGATACCATAGCCGCCCATGAGGCTGACAGCCTCACGCATCATTGTGGCGCCATGTCCGGTGTTCCACAGCTTAGCAGCTGGACAGAGCACATTAGCCAATGAGTCTTTGATCACGAATTGGACAAGCGGATCTGCTTCCAGTTCTGCTTTGCGCTCAGCAGAGCATTGTGTGGCAGGGTCGAACAGTTGCAGTGCATCATTTCCTACTGCAGATAAAGCCTTAAACTGTGCCCTCCCTTTGGCAATCTTCTTTTCAGTCATGATGGCGTCTTTGTGATGTTCGAGCGGAGCAAGCTCGTCAAAAAGGCGGGCTGTTGTAAAGCCAAGCGACGCTGCTGCTTCGCCTGTAGCCCATACATCTACCAGTCTGTGGAGAACATCTTCTTTTGTTTGCAAACCCAGTTCATAGCGTGGGGTACCTGGCTGTACCGATTCGCCGCCGCGAAATCTGCCGCGCTGATAGCGGACTACTGGTTCTACTGCTGAAAGCAGTTTTGCTGCAGTCATAAGAGCCACTGTGACTCTGGTGCGACGAAATACTGCTTCGATAACTTCGCCGTGGCTATAGTTAGGTACAATCACGCCATCGCGGACTGTGTACCCACCTATGATGCGGCTGGCAGGAACTTTAAGGCTAAAAACAGGATCGCAAGTGGATGAGAGCTGGTGGACTAGTTTCTGCGTGGGTGTGCCACGATCGTATATGCCAGGGTCAGTATCGTGCAGGATTACCATACAGCTGCCTTTGATACGACTGTCATCCGAGTCGACTGCAGCTGTGACGAAATTGGCAAAGCCCATATTAGTAATAAAGCGACCACGTTTGTCTATTTGCAATACAGGCTCGCCGTCTTTGCTCCAGTCTACGACACGCATCTTGCCGGAAACCAATCCAGTTTCCACACCCACATATGGAAGTGGCTCGGTGAGAGCAAATGCTCCACGCCAAGTCTTACGCTCATCGCCAGCCTTAGGCGGGCAGGCCATACTCAGGTAGAAGTCGCGTTGTTCAGGAGTGCCACATTCTGCAATTGGTGCCAACCCGAGATGTCCGGCCATGCTGCTGGTTGCGGCGCCGGCGTCGACCCAGGACAGTTCATAAGCTATGAGAGCCAGAACCAGGTTTTTCGGTCCTTCAATATAACCACCCTCTGCCGGATCCATGAACGCTGCAGTTAAACCGGCTTCATCACATGCCTTCAGCAGCTCAGCCTTACGCTCGGTCCAGTCATGCGAATTGCGCTCGCCTTCGGCGACCAGACGAGCCACCGGTCCGCGTGCCACTGCTCGGGCTGATTGCACAAGCATCTGCAAGTCAAACCGTTCGGCAAAGCGCCACATAATGGCGCGTACATCGTCGCCCGGTAGGGTACGCAGGACTTCTCGCGGCTGTTCCAGACTGGTTGTGGGCATGGTGATGTAATACTCCTTGCAAACTGCTCTGACCCGCAGGTTGGATTACCGACTGCAGGCCACTGAGGGCAGTTTATAGCCGATCGCAGTGGACTCCGTCAATGGTGAAACCGGCTTTATTATTAGAGTTTGCCATTAAGACATTGCCATTCTTGAGCTCATTGCGATTGTGACAAGTGGCATTGCGTCTGTGTTCCGAGACACGAGAGCTGCAAGACAGTTTAGCCAGCCTCAGCAGCTGTTGTCGCGAGCGACCATCCAGGCTATCGATCACGCTTCACTCGAACCAGGAGTATCCAGGCATTCCTGATTTGTCGCAAAGCCTGAGTATGGTATGAAAGGCTAATTATGCTGGGTTTAGCTGGCAAGACAGCGTGAATCCAGTTTTTACAAGGCTTGATTCCTTGTTCTGGTAAAGCACAGTGTCTACAAACTATGTTTAATCAATCCGCTAAGTTCTATGAATAACATTTCGTATGTATGGGTTGCCGTATGTTTTACTTGTCATCCGATCTACCAGTCGTCGAGACGACAAGTATTATGGCAAACAATACGTCTAGTGCACCAGTACTCCGATCGTATTGTCGACCAGTCGGAAATGACACGGGTAATACTGTCGTATGGTAGACAAAGTATGCATATTGAGAACGAGAGATTATGCTAGCTTTGACAATTGAATAATAAACCGACAGGATGCGCCAGCAGAAGGTAGTAGCCAGTCGCCCTTACAATCCCTATTGAGCTTGTCCCTTTTGTCGTTGATTTAGTTGGTGACCCCCTGACCAAGCGGATTAAGCCTGGGTAGGTTTGATCTTGCAAAGGTACAAATCTGTGACAAGGAGGTCACCATGAGTAAATCATCGTCTGGATCTAAGAGC